>NZ_JSYE01000017.1:0-39554 GCF_054824025.1 Microbacterium sp. HJ5 | reverse complement strand
CCTTCTCGATGCGGGAGCGCGAGACGCGCTTGCGGAAGATCCAGTACGTCCAGCCCTGGTACAGCAGCACGAGGGGCAGGAAGATCGCCGCCGCCCAGGTCATGATCGTCAGCGTGTAGTCGGTGCTCGACGCGTTCTCGATCGTGAGGCTGTTCGCGACGTCAGTCGACGACGGCATGACGTACGGGTACAAGGCGAACCACAGCGTGAGGACGGCGGCGACGATCGTCGCCGCGCCGAAGCCGAAGGCCCACCCCTCGCGGTCGCGCAGGTTCGCGACCACCGACGCGAGCAGCGTCACGGCGGCGATCCCGGCGCACACCACGACGGCCGCGAGCAGGGGGGCGCCGTGGCCTGCGGCGATGAAGATCGTCCACACCAGGAACGCCGCGGCGACGACGACGGTCAGCATGCCGGACCGGCGGGCGAGCCGGCGGGCGTCCTCGTGCACCTGGCCGTCGGTCTTCAGCGCGACGAAGTAGACGCCGTGCGTGAAGAAGAGGAGCAGGGTCGTCACGCCGCCGAGCAGGCCGTAGGGGTTCAGCAGCGTGAGCAGAGACCCCGTGAACTCGTGGTCCGCGTCGAGCGGCACGCCCTGCACGATGTTCGCGAACGCGACGCCCCACAGCAGCGCGGGCACCGCCGAGCCGATGACGATCATCGTGTCGAAGCCCCGCTTCCAGCGCAGGCTGTCGCGCTGGTGACGGTACTCGAACGAGACGCCGCGCAGGATGAGAGCGAGCAGGATCAGCAGCAGCGCGAGGTAGAAGCCGCTGAAGAGCGTGGCGTACCACTCGGGGAAGGCGGCGAACAGGCACGCCCCCGCGACGATGACCCACGTCTCGTTCAGGTCCCACACGGGACCGATGGTGTTGATGATCTGGCGGCGGCCGATGTCGTCCTTGCCGAGGAACGGCAGCGACATGCCCACGCCGAAGTCGAAGCCGTCGAGCACGAAGTAGCCGACGAACAGGAAGCCGACGATCCAGAACCAGAGGTACGCGAGATCCATGACGCTTCTCCTAGTAGACCGTGGTCGGGGTGTCTTCGAGCGCCCGCTCGCGAGGATCGGGGTCGTCGGGACCGGGCAGGGGATCGGGGCCCTTCTTCGCGGTCTTCGTGATGAGGCCGATCTCGACGACCGCCAGCGCGGCGTAGATCAGGGTGAACGCGGTGAGCGAGATGAGCACCGTCCAGCCCGGGACGCTCGGCGAGACGCCGTCCTCGGTCAGCATGAGGCTGAAGACGATCCAGGGCTGTCGGCCCATCTCGGTGAAGACCCAGCCGACGAGGATCGCGAAGAGCGACGCGGGCCACGCCCAGACCGCCAGGGTCCACGCCCAGCGCGGGACGTCGCGCTTCGCCTTCTTGCGCGTGAGCCACAGCCCGACGACGGCGGTGAGCGCCGCGATCGCGCCCAGGCCGATCATCCAGCGGAACGCCCAGTAGGTGACCCACAGGATCGGGGCGAAGTTGCCGTCGACCTGGTCGGCGAACTGGGGGAACAGCTCGTTCGTGTACTGCGCGTTGAGGTCGTTGATTCCCTCGACGCAGCCGTCGAGCGAGTGCGTCGACAGCAGCGCCAGCAAGTAAGGCACGCGGATCGAGAACAGCTCGGTCGAGCCGTCGGGCGTGCCGAGCGTGAAGATCGAGAACGAGGCATCCGCTCCGCACGCGCTGTCGAACATCGCCTCGGCCGCCGCCATCTTCATGGGCTGCGTCGACACCATGACGAGGCTGAGCTGGTCGCCCGACAGGGCGACGCCCGCGAAGGCGACGATCATGCCCCACAGTCCGTACTTCAGCGACGAGCGCATCATCTCGAGGTTCTGCCCGCGCATCACGTGCCAGGCCGAGATCGAGATGATGACGCCGGCGGTCATCATGAACGCCGCGAACAGCGTGTGCGGCAGCGCGGCGAGGGCCACCGGGTTGGACAGCACCGCGAAGAAGTCGGTCATCTCGGCGCGCGAGCCGTCTTCGGCCATCTTGAAGCCGACGGGGTTCTGCATGAACGCGTTGGCGGCGAGGATGAAGTACGCCGAGAACCACGCCCCGATCGTGGCGATCCAGATGCTCGCGAGGTGCAGGGCGCGGGGAAGGCGATCCCACCCGAAGATCCACAGCCCGATGAACGTCGCCTCGAAGAAGAAGGCCATGAGCCCCTCGAAGGCCAGCGGAGCGCCGAACACGTCGCCGACGAACCGGGAGTAGGCCGACCAGTTCATGCCGAACTGGAACTCCTGCACGATGCCCGTCACGACGCCCATCGCGAAGTTGATCAGGAAGATCTTGCCGAAGAAGCGGGTGAGGTGGAGCCACTTCACCTTGCCCGTGCGGTGCCACGCGGTCTGGAAGATCGCGACCGTCAGCGCCATGCCGAGCGTGAGCGGCACGAACAGGAAGTGGTACAGCGTCGTGAGGCCGAACTGCCAACGGGCGAGCAGCAGGGGGTCCAGCAGATCCACGATGCGTTCTCCGATCGCTCGAGCTGACCGTATGGTCTGACCACAGTACCATGTGGTCAGACCACACGGGAGGTCGGACCGCGAGGGGCCGACGTGGATCCAGGATTTCAGGAGTCGCTCGACCGCGCACGGGTCGCGGCCGTGAATAACGACGTCGCACGGAGCCCGGCCGCCCGCTCGCGGACTACCCTCGAACCATGGCGGCAGGCAGCGAGCGGCGGAGGGCGGGCGCGTGAGCGCCGTGCCGGTCACGATCGCGCGACGGATGCCTCTGCCCGCCGGCGCCGGAATCGATGACATTCGGTCAGGGGCTGACGCCGCGCCCGGCTCCCCGCTCGTCGACACCCACGGACGCGTGCACCGCGACCTGCGGATCTCGCTCACCGACCGCTGTTCTCTGCGCTGCACGTACTGCATGCCCGAGCAGGGGAACGAGTGGCTCGCGAAGTCGAGCATCCTGACGCTCGACGAGATCGTGCGCATCGCGCGGGTGGCCGCCGCCGACGGCATCACGACGTTCCGGCTCACGGGCGGCGAACCGCTGCTGCGCACCGACATCGTCGACGTGGTCCGGCGCCTCGCCGCGATCACCGGGCCCGACGGCCGCCCGGTGGACATCGCGATGACCACCAACGGCATCCGGCTGCGCGAACTGCTGCCCGCCCTCGCCGGCGCGGGACTGCGCCGGCTCAACATCTCGATCGACACGCTGCGTCGCGACCGCTTCCGTGAGCTCACCCGCCGGGACCGGCTCGACGACGTCCTCGACGGGATCGCAGCGGCCGCGGCATCCGGCCTCCGCCCCCTCAAGCTCAACGCGGTCGCCATGCGCGACGTCAACGACGACGAACTGGTCGAGCTCGTCGAGTTCGCCGTCGCGCACGGCGCGCAGATGCGGTTCATCGAGCAGATGCCGCTCGACGCCGGGCACACGTGGGACCGCTCGCGCATGGTCACGCAGGACGAGATCCTCGAGACGCTGTCGTCACGCTGGCGCCTCACCCCCGTGCCGGGGCGCGCAGGCGCCCCCGCCGCACGATGGCACCTCGACGGCGGTCCCGGCAGCGTCGGAGTCATCGCGTCGGTCACCGCGCCCTTCTGCGGCGACTGCGACCGGCTGCGGCTCACCGCCGACGGCCAGCTGCGCAACTGCCTCTTCTCGACGACCGAGTACGACCTGCTGCCCATCCTTCGCGGCGAGGCGCCGGGCGGCGTCGATGAGGGGATCGACGGGATGCTGCGGTCCTGCGTGCGCGGCAAGCTCCCGGGGCATGCGATCAACGACCCCGGCTTCCTGCAGCCCGTGCGCGGCATGAACGCGATCGGCGGCTGACCTCGTGGGTCGGCTCACCGTCCACCGGCCGGTGGTCAAGGTCGTCGTCGCAGGCGACGGGGTCGGCGAACGACGGCGCAGCGACGCCCTCGCGGTCGAGGAGCCGCTCGAGATCCGCGTCGGCGGATCCCCGCTCGCCATCACGATGCGGACGCCCGGCCACGACGTCGAGCTCGCGGCGGGCTTCCTCGTATCGGAAGGCGTCATCGCGCGCGGGGACCAGTTCCGCGCGGCGATCCACTGCGGCGGACCCGGGACGCCGGCGGCCCCAGACGCTGCGCCGCGGCTGCTCGGTGCGCCGCCCGGGGGAGCGCTGCGGGTGATCGGCGCGCCGGCGTCGAGCGAGAACACGTACAACGTCCTCGATGTCGCGCTTGCGCCGGGCGTCGCCCTGCCCGACCCCGAACTGACCCGCAGCTTCTACACGTCGAGCTCGTGCGGGCTGTGCGGCAAGGCGTCGATCGATGCGGTCGAGACGGTCTCGTCGTATGACGTCGGGACGGATGCCGCGACCGTCGCCGCCGCGGATCTTCTGGCGCTGCCCGACAGACTGCGCGCCGAGCAGGCCGTGTTCGGCAAGACGGGCGGGCTGCACGCGGCCGCCCTGTTCGACGCGGCGAGCGGCGAATTGCTCGTCGCGCGCGAGGACGTCGGCCGGCACAACGCGGTCGACAAGGTCGTCGGATGGGGTGTGCTCCAGGATCGCCTGCCGCTGGCGGGGACGGTGCTGCAGGTGTCGGGGCGCGCGAGCTTCGAGCTCGTGCAGAAGGCGGTGATGGCCGGCATCCCGATCCTGTCTGCGGTCTCGGCTCCGTCGTCGCTGGCCGTCGAGTTGGCTGAGGCGTCGGGGCTCACGCTCGCGGGCTT
The DNA here is from genome assembly GCF_054824025.1 of Microbacterium sp. HJ5. NCBI lineage: Bacteria > Bacillati > Actinomycetota > Actinomycetes > Micrococcales > Microbacteriaceae > Microbacterium > Microbacterium sp. HJ5. Next base: position 34,886 of record NZ_JSYE01000017.1, on the reverse strand, counting down.
CGTGCGCGGCACGTCGATGAACCTGTACTCGCGCGCCGACCGCGTGCTGCGGGGCGCATCGGCCTGACAGGGCGCCCGGGTCCATGCGTGCTGTGCACCGCCGCGCTGTGCCGCGGCGCGCTGTATCACGCGGCGCTGCGCGGGTTCACGCGCGTGCCGTGCACCGCCGCGCTGTCGAACACGGCGGAGGACCGCGCCACGACCGCATCACCGCGGCCCACACGGCGCCGCGCAGCGCCCAACGCGTCACGCACCGCGCCGAGCCTCGCGCCGGTCGAGCAGGCGGGTGGGGGATTTCGTGGCGGGGTGCCACCGGGCCGATGAATCCCACCACGCCGGACCTCGGATCTCGGGAACCCCGCGATTCATCCTCACCTTCCACCCGCCGGTGTCGATGGTGCGGTGGTGGAACCAGCACAGCAGGACGCCGTTGTCGGTGTGGGTCGGTCCGCCGCGAGCCGCTTCGTGCACGTGGTGGATCTCGCACCACGCCGCCGGTACGCCGCAGCCAGGAATGATGCAGCCTCCGTCGCGGAGCGCGATCGCCTTGCGCTGATGCGCGGCGAACACCCGGTCTGCGACGCCGATGGCCAGAATCCGCCCGCCGGCGTCGACATGGACGCGCTGGACAGCACCCGTGCACGCGACCTGGCGGGCGATCGCGACGGGCAAGGGCTCGTCGCAGCCGTCGATGTGGGCGTACCCGCGGCCCCGCTCCACATCGTCAGCGCGCACGGAGACCACGAGTGTCGGCGCCGCACCGCCGATGGTCGGCAGCTCGCCCGCCCGCGCGGCCACGGTCAACGCCGTCGCGAGCGCATCATGCTGCTTCTGCGAGCGACTCCGCCCGTCGCCCGCGGCGTCGGGTGGGGCATCCGACTCCGCCTCGCTCTCGACGAACGCCGGACCTCCGGCAGCGTCGACCTTCGGATTCAGCAGGCTGTCGAAGATGCGGCCGAGCTGTCCGGCCACCTCGGGCAGGAGCGAACCGCGCAGCGGCACCAGACCGTCGCGGCAGACGCCCAGCGTCAGACCTCGCTTGCGCATCGCCCGCGCTTCGCGAGGCTCGGCACCGTCGGGGTCGAGATACATCGCCCACACGCTCGCCTGAAGGCGCAACTCGTCGGCGCACGGCTGCGCCCCGTCGAGAGCGCCGCGCGCGGACGCGGCCAGCTCCTTGTCGGCCCGGCGCCGCGCATCGACAGAGCAATCGGCGGCGGCGAGCGTGTCGATGACGGCGACGAGTCCGTCGATGCCCACCGCTCCCTGCGCCGCAGCGATCCGCATCGCCGGGTAGTCGGCATCGAGCGCCTCACCCGTCGTGGGTGCCGTCGTCATCGTGATGCCACGGCCCGCGCGGAGCAGTTCGCCCGCGGTCCTTCGCGAGACCAGCGTCACGCGTTGCACGAGCTCGTTCACCGAACGGCACCCGTGCACGGTGGTGATGCGTTCGGGGTGGGGCGCGGCGTCGGCTCGCTCATCCACCTGACCCACGACCTCGGCGATCAGGGCCTCGGTCTGCCGGTGGATGCCCGCCAGGGTGACGAGGGCCGCCAGGAGATCGTCGTCGGACAGACGCGCCACCACACGGTCGTCGAAAGCCTCGATCACCACTTCGCCGAGCACGCGGCGGACCTCGTTCAACGAGGAGCCGAGGTCTGTCATGGCTCCATTCTGCCGACCCCTCCGACATCGAGATTCCGCAGATCAGCGAGGAAAATCTGTAGACGACAACGACCGAGAGCGGGCCTGTGGAGGAGCCGGCGGAAGGCCCACGACCGCACCGAACCCGCCGCCCGACCGCCCCGCCGCACGACCGACCGGACCCCGCGTCACCCCACGCTGAGATGCACCACGCACTGCGCCGGATCGCACGAGGCCGCAATGCCGTCGACCTTCAGCGGGCCGCCCGCCTGCGCGAGCACGCCGTCCATCAGGCCGACGTGCACGCGGCACAGCGTGCCGCGATGCCCCGACGACGGGGCGTGCGGGCACGGTGTGAGGTCGAGGGTCAGTGCCGACTCGTCGACGAGGGGATCGAAGCCCGCCTCGGTGAGATCCTCGACGAGGGCGTCGAGCTGGTGGAGCGCATCGTCGGGCAGCGCCTCGCCCGCGTCGGACGGATAGACGCGTCGCAGCAGGTCGCCGCGGCGCGCGGCATCCTTCGCCCGTTGCGCAGCCACGAAGCTCGAGGACTCACCCGTCGCCGCTGTGTAGAGCACCCGCGGCCGGCCGCGCGTCGTGCGACGCTCGGTCTCGGCGACGACGTACCCCGCCTCGATGAGGCGCTGCAGGTGCTCGCGCACGGTGTTCGCGTGCAGTCCTGTCGCCGCCACGAGCTCGGCGATCGGGCGGCGCGGGCGCTGCTGGATGAGGTGCATGATCTCGACGCGCGAGTAGCTCGAGATCGCGCTGTAGGCGACGGCCATGCCCCCATTATGGCGAGCGGACCTGGTGCCCGGCCCGCTCGACGGGTCTCAGAAGACGAAGAGCTGGCCCATGATCAGGATCGCGATGAAGAAGAGGACGAGGATGCCGCCCACGATCGCGAGGGTGCGGCCCGACAGCTTGGCGACGGCCCAGCCCACCAGGAACGGCAGCGCGAGGAGCAGGAGGGCGACGATCCACCAGAACGCGACGTAGCCGCCGGTGGTGGCGTCTTCGAGGCGCCCACCGAAAAGCTGCTGCGTGCTGGGGTGCGTGGCGAAGCGCACCGCCGCCGAGATCGGCACCGCGACGAAGGCGAAGATGATGAGCCCGATCAGCGCGCCCCAGAGCCCCGGGCTGCCGTTGCCGCTGAGGACTCCTCCGTGCCCGGGGGTGTTCTCGTAGTGGGATGCCTGCTGCTTGCCTGATGCCATGCCGAAACCCTAGAGCGGGCATCGGCGCGTGCGCCTCCCCCGAACAGGATGAGACGGCGGGTCGGCTCAGACCAGCCCGGCCTCGACGCGCTCCCTCAGCCACTCCGCCGCGACGAGCCCCTGCGCGCGCTGGAAGTCGCGGAGCGTGGGAAGCGCCGGCACGACGGGGAGCACCGACGAGGTCAGGAAGTACCCGGTCACCGCGGCCAGCACCGACGTCACGTCTCCCGGCGGTGCGCTGTGCGACAGCGACGACTCACGGAACGTCGCCTCGGGCGGCGGGGTGTCCGGGAAGAGGCACACCGACGGGACGGCGAGCAGCCAATCCAGCCACGGGGCGCCGAGGCACACCTCGGTCCAGTCCACGATCACCACGTCGTCGCCCGACAGGAGCATGTTGTCGGCGCGCAGGTCGCCGTGCCGGAGTCCGCTGCCGGACGAGGCATCCGCCCACCGCGAAGCGAGGGACCGCACCGCCTCGAGATTCGCGGCGATCCAGGGGTCGAGCTCCACGCCAGCGTCGCCGCGCTCCGCGTGGCACCACCGGCTCATGTCGCCGGCGGCGGTGGCGGCGAAGGTCTCGGCGATGATCGGCGACGGGGTGAGGGATGCCGCGGCCTCCTCGAACGCGCGGATCATCCGCGCGCGCTCGGCGGGGACCGATGGTCGCGGGGCATGCCCGCGGACGTGCTCGAACAGCACGAAGACCCAGTCGCCGTCGTCGTGCGCGCCGATCACCCGCGACGCGAAGGGGAGCGGGCCGAGTCGCTCCAGATTCGCGCGCTCCCGGCGGAGGAGGTCGGCGCTGCCCGGCCCGGTCTCGGAGCCCACGGCCTTGGCGAACACCGTCCGCCCGTCGGCGAGCTCCAGGGTCGACGCCAGCCCCGGCGAGAACCCGCCGAGCGCCGTCGTCGCGGCACGGACGGGGGCACCCGCGTGAGCTTCGATGCGATCGCGGACGTGTGGGGGCAGATCCGTCCAGGCCAGTCGGCTGCGGCCTCCGTGCACGTCCATCGGATCAGGGTAGAGGAAAGGCCGGGCGCCGCCTCGAAGGACGGCGCCCGGCCCGTGAGCGGATCGACTCAGCCGCAGCTCTGCACGCCGTACGAGACGCCGGTCACCGAGGTCACCGTCTCGCCGTCCTTCGTGGCGCTCGCCGTCACCGACACGGCGCCCGCCTCGACGTTCCCCAGGCGCGTCGCGAACGTCTGCGACAACGCCTTGCCCGGCTGGACGGTCACGGACTTGCTGCCGTAGGTCGTCTGCACCGTCAGGGCTGCGGCGACGTCGTCGACGTTCTTCGCCTGCACGACGAGCGTGACCTTGCCGGCCACGCACCGCGTGGTGGCGGCGACCTCGATCTGGGGCCCGGTCTCGGGCAGCTCGATCGTCTGCGGGCCGACCGACTCGAGCGTCGGGACGACCGGCTTGATGAGGCCGTCGGCGCCGAAATCGAGCTTGTCGATCGTGGTCTCGCGGTGGTTGCCGTCGCCGCCCGGGATCGCGAAGCGGTGGTACGCGATGTACCAATCGTCGGTGCCCGGCACGTTGATGATCGAGCTGTGTCCCGGCCCCTTGATGCCAAGGGACAGGTCCTTCTGGAGGATCACGCCGCGGTAGGTCCAGGGCCCGTTCATGCTCGTCGCGGTGGCGTAGCCGACGCGGTAGTTCTCCGAGCCGGTGTCGTCGATCGCGTACGTCAGGTGGTACAGCCCCTCGCGGTAGTTGAAGAAGACGCCCTCGCGGAAGTTCGTCAGCCCGCTGATGCGCTGGAACGATCCGGCCTTGAGCGAGATCATGTCGTCGCTGAGCTCGGCGAGCACCGCGGCGTTGCCGCCGTTGCCCCAGCCGAGGTACCACTTGCCCGACACCGGGTCGTGGAAGGCCGCGGGGTCGATCGCCTGGCCCGACGTGACGGCCTCGTTGTTGAGGATCATGGCGTTCGGCTGGGCGACGAACGGCCCGAGCGGGCTCTCGCCCACGGCGACGCCGATCGTCTTGCGGTTGAGCGCCGCGTTGTGGCCGCTGAAGTAGAAGTAGTACTTCCCGTCCCGCTCGATGATCGTCGGCGCCCATGCGTTGCCCGTCGCCCACGGCACGTTGCCGTTCGCGCCGTCGAGCGTGAGGAAGGGCTGGTCGGAGCGCACCCAGTCCACGAGGTTCTTCGAGCTCCACACGTAGAAGTCCTTGCCTCCCCAGCCCGCGTAGCCGTCGGTCGTGGCGTAGATGTAGTACGTGTCGCCGAAGACCGCGATGTTCGGGTCGGCGTAGAGGCCGGGCAGCACGGGGCTGTTGACGACCCGCGCCTCGATCGTCCACGGAACCATGCCGCCGTCCGGCTCGGTGAGCGTGTAGGTCACCGGAGCGCTGAGGTCGACCGTCGTGCCCGACGCGGGCGAGACCGTGACGCCGGGAGCGGTCGTGAACGTCGGCGCGAGCGCGGTGACGTCGGTGCCCTTCACGACGGGCACCACGACCGTGTGCGCGACGCTGTCGACGATGGGCGCGACCTTGAGCTTCGTCGGATCGGTGAGCGACACCTCGAGCAGCTGGTCGGTGACGCCCGCGTTCGCGAGCACCTCCGTGGCCGACAGTGCACGGTTGTAGACGCGCACGTTGTCGAACCAGCCCTGGAAGTAGCCGTCGGCCGAGTACAGCGACTTGCCGAGGTAGCCGACCAGGCTGCTGCCGAGGTCGGCGACGCTCGCGTTGAGCGTCGCGTTCTCGCCGAGCTTGACGCCGTCGGAGTAGACCGTCATCTTCGCGCCGTCGAACACCACGTCGACCCGGTGCCACTGGCCGCTCGCGACGTTGCCGGTGACCGCGGACTCGTTCTGCCACGACGTCTGGGTGATCGCGCTGCGCACCTCACCGCCCCGCAGCCGCAGGAAGTAGTACTTGTTCGTGTCCGCACCGAACGCGAAGGTGAAGAAGTTCCCGCTCGTCTTCTCGGACTTCACGTCCATCGAGACCGTCATCGTGCTGCGACCGTCGAAGAAACCGGTCGGGAACGATGCGAAGCCGTTCGTCGAGCCGTCCAGCTTCAGCGCCTTGCCCTGCGCGGCGTCGGTGGCGACCGCGGCGGTGCCGCTGGCGGTGAGGTCCGCGCTGCCCACCGAGTCGGCCAGCGTGCCGTCGTCGAACGTGTACTCGGCGATCGGGTCCTGCTGCGGCTCTTCGGGCTCCTCGGGGTCGACCGGCTCGTCGCCGTAGGCCTCGAGCAGTCGCTCCTCCTCGGCTGCCGACAGGCGCAGCACCGAACCGTGGCGGAACCGCTGGTCGAACGAGTACTGGTCCGCGCCGCTGCCGACGCTCAGCTGCTCGAAGTCGAGGCTCTCGAGCGTGTCGGCGATGTGGCCGTAGTAGCCGCTCTGGTCGCCCATCGCCGCCCAGCGGCCGTCGGGAAGCTGGTAGACGGTGAGGCCCTCCATCGACGCCCGCAGACCGTGAGCGGATGCCTCGCCCCGGTCGATCTGGCGGGTCCAGGGCCCGTCGAGCGACGTCGCGGTGTCGACGACCGTGTGCCAATCCGACGTCGAGAAGCGGTAGTACGTGTCGCCCTCCTTCGCGATCGTGGAGTCGATGATGTTCGGGCCGGTGAGTCCGTCGCCCTTCTCGTTGAGGGAGGTCCAGATCTCGGGCTCGGTGAACGTCACGAAGTCGCGGGTCTTGGTGAGGTACATCCGCAGCGCCCAGTCGTTCGTGCCGTTGTCGGTGCGGTCACGAGCGGCCCAGTAGACGTAGTACTCGCCGGTCGCCTCGTTGTAGGTCGCCTCGGGCGCCCACACGCAGCCCGCCTGGTCGAACCCTGCGAACACGATGCGCTGGTCGCTCCAGTTGACGAGGTCGGTCGACTCCCACACGACGAGGTTCTGGCTCGCGTTCAGCTGGTCCCAGCCGGAGCCGCCGGTTCCGCCGCCCTCGGCGTGGAGGTCGGTGCCGATGATCCAGTACTTGTCGCCATCGGGGGAGCGGACGAGGTGCGGGTCGCGCACACCGAGGTCGCCGCCCAGGTTGGCGAGGATGGGCTTGTTGTCGTTGAGCTTCGACCAGTGCAGGCCGTCGTCGGAGTGGCCGTAGAAGATCTTCTCGTAGCCGCCCTCGGTCGCGAAGTGCGTCCACAGGTACCCGGCGGTGTAGTCGGTGTCGAGGTCCGCGGGCGCGGCGGTCACCGTCACGGAGATCGAGCGCGTGGCCGCGGTGCCGGGCACGGTCGCGGTGAGGGTGACAGCGGTGTCGGCGACGCCGCGGGTGACGACTCCGGCGGGCTTGCCGCCCTGCGTCGTCGTCGTGATCACGCCCGCGGGCGATGCGCTCCAGGCGATGCTCGTGCCGTTGACCGAGCCGGCAGCGGGAAGCGTGATGTTGCCGCGGAGGTCGTCGGCGTTCGGGATCTCGATCGCGTCGAGGTCGGCCTGGGCGAGCGCGTCGCCGCCCGGGAGCGGCTGGACGGTCGCGGCGAATGTGCGGGTCTCGGATGCCGCTCCCCGCGTGAGGGTGGCGGTCAGGGTGACCTGCGCCGGCGCCTGACCGGCGGCCGGGCGGATGACGACGCCTGCCGCCGAGAGGGCGCCCGGGTTGCTCGATGCCCACGCGATCGTCGCGCCGTTGGCGCCCTTCGCCGGAAGCGTCACGTCGGACGTCAGCGCGCTGAGATCGCCGAGGGTCAGGGCGGCGGCATCCCGCTGCAACCGGACGGCGTCCGTCGGCACGAGAGCCGACACCTCGGCGGCGCTCAGTGCGGCGTCGTAGATGCGCACGTCGCGGAGGCTGCCGGCGAGGCGCTTGTCGGCGTTGTAGACCGACCGGCCGAGGTAGTTCGCCGTCGTCGCGCCGCCGCCGATGGCGCCGGGGGTGATCGTGACCCCGGTGTTCTGGGCGACCTGCACGCCGTCGAGGTAGACGCGCGCCGTGTCCGTCGCGTCATCGAGCGTGTACGTGATCGTCTTCCACACGTCGCGCTCGAGGTTGGCGGAGCTGTTGGCGGTCTGCTCGGTCGTCCAGTTGCCTGTCGCGATCGAGGTCTTGTAGCTGTTTCCGGTGGAGTACAGATAGCCGTTGCCGACCCCGCTCGCGTCGGTGTTGCCGAAGCCGTAGATGAAGTACGGCGTGCCCTGCGCGGCGCGCACGAGCACCTCGGCGCTGACGGTGATCGAGTTCAGCCCCGCGAGCAGGTTGTTCGGGAGCTTCACGTGGTCGTCGGTGCCGTCGAGCCGCACACCGGCACTGCCGCCGAGGGTCGGACCGCCGACGTACGTGCCGTCGCGCCCGGCGCCCGAAGCGTCGACGGCGACCGTGCCGCTGGTCTCACTCAGGGGGTAATGGGCCACGATGGATGCGGCGGCGGCCGCCGGCTGCGCGGCGACCACCGCGCTGGTGAGGCCGAGTGCGATCGCCGTGAGGCTCGCAAGGGTTCGTCGGACAAGGGGCTGCTTCATCGCACATCCTTCGATCGCCGCGCCGGAGCGGCGTGAGTGGGGTTCAGGGCGATGTTAGCGATAACCAGGCGAGGCGGCAAGGTTGAAGTTACCGCTCACAAGGCCGACGGCGAGTCGAAGGCATCGCCAGACCCGCCCCCGACATGGCGATGCCCACCGTCCGGGGGAAGAGGTGGGCATCGTCGAGCGCCTGGGATGGTCACCGCCTGGGGGAACGGTTCTCCGCGCTCACCATCCACGAGAGCTGCTCTACGCGTTCGAGGATCGCGTGCAAGATGTCAGCGCTGGTGGGGTCTTCTTCATCGACGTCGTCATGCACGTCGCGGCAGGTCGTGGCGACGGCATCCAGTCGCTCCGTCATCAGGTCGACGACCTCGGTGGTCGCGATCTCGCCCTGCGGGAACTCGGGCAGGGTCGTGGTCTGGGCGACGAGGTCGCTGCGCCCGTCGGGCAGGGCGTGGAGCGAGCGCATCCGCTCGGCCACCGTGTCTCCGAATTCGCGGGCGGCCTCGATGATCTCGTCGAGCTGGAGATGCGTGTCGCGGAAATTCCGACCCACGACGTTCCAGTGGGCCTGCTTGCCCTGCAGCGACAGCTCGATCAGATCGACGAGCACCTTCTGCAGGTTCTCGCTCAGCGACTCGGATGCCGTGAACCCCTTCTCCGCGTTCTGCTCCGACGTCAGCTCGGCGCCCGCTCCGCCGCGGGCGGTGCGTCGCTTGTTGCGCGCGGTCGTCCCGGTCGTCTTGGCCGAGGGGGACTTCTTGGCGGTGGTCGTGGCCACGATCTCTCCTTGTCATCCGGACGCTTCGACGTTAACGACGGTCGCGGCGTCGCGCTCGGGGATTGCACACGCCGTGGTGACGTGCTACTCGCCGTAGGATCGAGCTCGGGCGCACCGCACCGGGCGGCCCGGTGAGGGGGATCCGTGGGCGACGACCGCACGACGTGGGTGCTGGTGGACGGCGAGAACATCGACGCGACGCTCGGCGGGTCGATCCTCGGACGCCGGCCGCAGCCGGATGAGAGACCGCGCTGGGATCGGCTGATGTCCTTCGCGTCGCGCAAGTGGCGTCAGCCCGCGCGCGGCCTGTTCTTCCTCAACGCCACCACCGGCATCCCGATGGCATTCGTGCAGGCGCTCAAGGCGATGGACTACCAGGTCATCCCGCTATCCGGCGGTCCCGACGAGAAGGTCGTCGACATCGCCGTGCAGCGCACCCTGCGGGCGATCATCGAGCGTGCCGACGACGTGATGCTCGTCAGCCACGACGGGGACTTCCTCGACGACATCGAGGCGCTGATCGACGGCGAGCGGCGGGTCGGCGTCCTCGCCTTCACCGAGTTCCGCAACGCCGGATTCGCGGGGCTCGCCGGCGTCGAGAAGTTCGACCTCGAGTACGACGCGCAGGTGTTCGACGCGCCGCTCCCGCGTGTGCGGGTCATCCCGATCGACGAGTTCGACCCGGCCGCCTTCCTGCGCTGACGCCCGTTCCGCATACGCTCCCGCAACATCCGGGCGGCTGGACTGGACCTGCCGGTCCGACAGCCGGCGGGAAGCAGGAGCCATGTCAGAGCGTGCACCCCTCGCCCGGAGGAGATCCGCCCGCACCGTGGCGGCGATGCTCGCGATCGCGGCCGTCGCGGTGCTGACGCTGGGGCCGCGATGGCTCATCGCCCCGGCGCGCGGCGAGTTCATGCAGGCGATGGATGCCGTCACCGCGCCGCTCCTCGTCGGCGTCGCGTACGGCGACGCCGAACGGGTGCTGAACACCGTCATGTTCGTGCCGCTCGGAGCGACGATCGCCCTGCTGCTGAAGGCCCGCTGGTGGCCGGTGGCGATCCTCACGGGCTTCGTCGTCTCGGCCGCCGTCGAGTACGCGCAGGCGTCGATCCCCGGTCGCGTGCCCGACCCGGAGGACGTCGTGTGGAACACCTTCGGTGCGGCGATCGGCGTCGTCGCCGTCACGGCGTGCCGCCTCGTGGTACGGGCGATCCGGTCGAGCGCCCGAAGGTAGGCGTCAGGACTGCGGCACGCCCGGCAGCTCGACACGCACCTGCAGCCCGCCGCCCGGACGCGGCCACACGTCGACGGTGCCGTCGTGCGCGCGGACGATCGACGCCACGATCGCAAGACCCAGGCCGGATCCTCCATCCGCTCCCCGCACGCGGCCCGCACCCCGCACGAACGGCTCGAGAAGGGTCGCAGCGACGGCGGGGTCGATCACGGGGCCGGAGTTGTCGACGGTGAGCACCGCGACGCCGTCGGCTCGTCCGGTCGCGACGGCGACCCAGCCGCCCGGCTCGTTGTGGATCACGGCGTTGCGCACGAGGTTGCCCGCCAGGCGCGCGAGCAGCGTCGGGTCGCCGAGCGCGGGCGCGGGGGTGAGCGAGGTGTCGATCCGGATGCGGGCGGCCGAGGCATCCGTCGCCTCTTCTTCGACCGCCTCGGCGACGATCGTCGCGAGGTCGAGCTGTTCGCGCACCTGATCGCCGCCGCGGCCCGCCCGCGCGAGCGCGAGCAGCGCCTCGGTGGTCGAGATCGCCCGGTCGTTCGTGCCGCCGATGCGGCGGAGCACCTCGTCGACGTCGCGCCCTCCGGGATCGGCCCGGGCGACCTCGACGATCGTGCGGATGATCGCGTGCGGCGTGCGGAGCTCGTGAGAGGCGTTCGCGGCGAAGCGGCGCTCCTCGTCGAGCGTCTGCTGCACGCGGCCGAGCATCGCGTCGAACGCGTCGGCGAGCTCGGTGAGCTCGTCGCGCGCCCCAGGCAGCGCGATGCGGTGGTCGAGCGAGCCGTCGCGCGCGCGCCGGGCGGCGTCGGTGATGCGGTCGAGCGGCCGCAGCATCTGCCCGGCCAGCAGCCACCCGCCGACCAGTCCAAAGACCACGAGCCCGGCCAGCGCCCACCACGAGTACTTCACGAAGACCTCGACGAGGTTCGTGCGGTTCGGCGCCCAGCCGCCGCCCATCACGTAGAGGCTGCCCTCGGGCACGAATCGCAGCATGAGGAAGCCCACGGCGAACAGGGCGATGCCCGCGATGACGAGGAACCCCGCGTAGCTCAGGGTGAGCTTGACCCGCACCGAGAGGCCGCGCGGCCGTGGGGTGGGGGGAGCGGATGCCTCAGCCCGCGGCATCCGGACCCTCGCTCACGCGATAGCCGACGCCGGCCACCGTCTCGATGACCCACGGCTCGCCGAGGCGCTTGCGCAGCGTCGAGATGGTGATGCGGACGGCGTTGGTGAACGGATCGGCGTTCTCGTCCCACGCCCGCTCGAGCAGATCCTCGGCGCTGACCACGCCGCCGCGCGCCGCGAGGAGCACCTCCAGCACGGCGAACTGCTTGCGGGTGAGCGCGATGTAGCGGCCGTCGCGGTACACCTCGCGGCGGAACGGGTCGAGCCGCAGCGCGCCGTACTCGAGGACAGGAGGTGCGCCCGCAGCCGGCCGGCGCGAGAGTGCGCGCAGGCGCAGCACGAGCTCGCGGAGAGCGAAGGGCTTGGTGAGGTAATCGTCGGCGCCGCTCTCGAATCCGCGCACCTTGTCGTCCAGCCGGTCGGCCGCGGTGAGCATGAGCACCCGCGGGCCGGCGGGCATCGCCGCGACGTGCCGGGCGATCTCGTCGCCGTTCGGACCGGGGATGTCGCGGTCGAGCACGACCACGTCGTACTGGTTGACCGCGAGCTGCTCGAGGGCCGTGTCACCGTCGCCCGCGAGGTCGGCCGCGACCGCTTCGAGCCGGAGCCCGTCCCGGATGGCCTCGGCGAGGTAGAGCTCGTCCTCGACGATCAGCACGCGCATGGCGACAAGCCTAGGTCGCCGCGCATATCGCCGGTGTATGCGCAATCGCGTACGCCCCGGCAACACGTGCCCGCGTGGGATGGTCTCATGTCGACCTTCCTCGCCGTCCCCGTCGCCCCCTCGCCGCACCGCCGTCGCGTGTCCTTCGTGTCGCTCGGCGTGCTCGTCGCGGTGCTCCTCGCCGCCGGTGCGGCGGCCGCCGCGTTCCTATGGAGCCCGATCGCCGCCCTGTCCGCGCCCTTCACGCCGAGCGCCGCGAGCGGGTCGATCGCGACGCCGGTGTCGATCGACGACGGCTCGCTGCCGGCGATCGCGAAACTCGACCCTGCCCTGCGCGAGGCCGTGCGGGCGGCGGGCGCGGCGGCGGCGGCCGAGGGCGTCGAGCTCGGCATCACCGGCGGGTGGCGCAGCCGCGAGTACCAGCAGTGGCTGCTCGAGGACGCGATCGAGAGCTACGGCGACGAGGGCATCGCGCGCCAGTTCGTCGCCACGCCGGACCGCTCGCATCACGTGTCGGGCGACGCGGTCGACATCGGTTCGCTCGACGCGCAGCTGTGGCTCATCGAGCACGGCGCGCAGTGGGGCCTGTGCCAGATCTACGCCAACGAGCGCTGGCACTTCGAGCTGGCGACCGACCCGGGCGGCGCGTGCCCTGCGCTCCTCGCCGACGCCGAGGGCTGACCGGCGGACTCCGCAGAGCCCGCAGGACGGTGGGTTCGATGCGCGGCGGAGCGAGTCGACCGGCGCGCACCTCGTCGGGGGCATTCGCTCCGCGGCGGAACGTAGGCTTGAGCGGTGCCCTCCGTCCTCAACGTCTCCGCCTATCTGTTCACGCGGATCGACGATCGCGCCTCGCTCCGCGCGCGGCTGCGCGAGCGGGCGACGGAAGCGGGACTGAAGGGCACGATCCTCCTCGCCGAGGAGGGCATCAATCTCTTCCTCGCCGGCCCGGCCGCCGCGGTGCGCGGCTTCGTCGAGGACCTGCGCGCAGACGAGCGGTTCGCCGCGCTCACGACGAAGGAGAGCTGGTCCGACGCGCAGCCCTTCGGCCGGATGCTCGTCAAGCTCAAGCGCGAGATCATCCGCATGGACCACCCGGCGATCCGCCCCGAGGCCGGTCGTGCGCCCGCCGTGGCGCCGGCGACGCTGCGCCGCTGGCTCGACCAGGGTCACGACGACGCCGGGCGCGAGGTCGTGATGCTCGACACCCGCAACGCGTTCGAGGTCGACTACGGCACCTTCGCCGGAGCGGTCGACTGGCGCATCGAGCGATTCACTGAATTCCCGGGCGCCGCCGCCGCCCATCGCGGCGACCTCGACGGCAAGACCGTCGTGAGCTTCTGCACCGGCGGGATCCGGTGCGAGAAGGCGGCGATCCACCTGCGGGAGACCGGCGTCGAGGCGCTCCAGCTCGAGGGCGGCATCCTGGGCTGGTTCGAGCACGTCGGCGGGGCGCACTGGAACGGCGACTGCTTCGTGTTCGACGAGCGCGAGGCGCTCACTCCCGAGCTCGAGCCGCGGCACGCGTAGCCCCGGGGCGCGCGGCCCCCTCACTGCAGTTCGCTCAGCGGCGCCCGCTCAGCGCAGCCCGCTCGGCGCAGCCCCCCTCAGCGCAGCGCGCGGAGCACCGTCTGCAGCAGCCGGATGTGCAGCTGAAAGCTGTCGGTCATCTCGCGCGTGGAGTGCAGGTTCAGCACGATCGTGACGTCGCGCTCCGGGGCGGCGAAGAGGTGGACCCCCGTCACGCCGAGGTGGCCGACGGTGCGGGGCAGGCCCACGAGCAGCGGGAAGAATCCCGCGTACCGCAGCTGCATCAGCCCCGCGCCGTAGTGGATGCCGGGGCGGAATCGGTGCTCGACGCGCGCCATGCGCGCGCGGGAGCCCGCGCCGATCAGCGCCCCCGCGTGCCAGGCCTGCGAGAACCGGTGCAGATCGTCGAGCGTCGAGACGACCCCGCCGCCCGCCCAGTCGCAGCTGAGGCTCCGAGCCCGGCTGAGATCGACGCCGTCGACGAGGATCGGTGCGATGTCGAGCGCCGCTCCGGGGTCGCGATCGACGGATGCCGCGCCCCCGGGCACCGTGTGGAACAGGAGGCACGAGGCATCCATCCCCGTCGGCGCGAGGATGCGCTCGTGGAGCTGCGCTCCGAGCGTCGCCCCGCCCGCCTCCTCGACCACGCGGCCGAGCAGCACGAACCCGGTGTCGGAGTACGAGAACCGTGCGCCGGGCGGGCCCACCGGTCGCTGGTGGGAGCGCGTGAAGTCGAGCAGTGACGCGGGGGTGAAGGTGCGGTCGGTCTCGCGCGTCGCCAGAGCGGTGAAGGGCTCGCCGGTGTCGTTGGGGCCTTCGAAGTAGTCGGCCACGCCGCTCGTGTGCGTGAGGAGGTGCATCGGGGTGACGGATGCCGCGGCATCCCGCCCCTCGTGCTCGAAGAGCCCGTCGACCTCACCTCGGGGGAGCAGTGTCGTCAGCGGCGCGTCGAGGTCGAGTCGGCCGCTCTCGGCGAGCTGGAACGCGAGGGTCGCGGTCATCATCTTGCCGACGCTCGCCGTGTGGAAGCGGCGCTCACCGTCGCCCGCCGCGAAGTCGATCCCGGGTGCGCGGACGAGCACCTGGGGGTGGGGGAGGCCGTCGCGGTCACGGCGGAAGCGATCGACGGCCTTCTGGAGCGCAGCGGTGGTGTCGGTGTGTCGAGGCATCGTTCATATTCCCTTGAGATATATCTAAGGGATACATTGGCAGAACTCGACGGAGAGGACCAGATGCAATTCGTCATCCTCGGGCTGCTCATGCTCACGCCGATGTCTCTCTACGACCTCCACAAGCAGTTCGCGGCGGGGCCGTCGCTCTTCTACAGCGCCAGCTTCGGCAGCATCCAGCGTGCGCTGCGACAGCTCGTCGCGCAGGGTCTGGTGACGGTGGCGGATGCCGCGGGTTCGGCGCGCGGGCGCAAGGTCCACGAGGTCACCGCCGCCGGGGTCGAGGCGTGGCGGGCGTGGATGCACGAACCCCTCGGCGGGGCCAACGCCGAGACCGCGATGCTCGCGAAGGTGTTCCTGCTCGGGCTGATGCCGGCAGGCGCCGAGAGGGTCGGGGCGCTCGCCGTGCTGCGCAGGAGTGCCGAGGCGGGGCTCGCCGGGCTGCGCGAGGTCGCGCGCGGGCTGGATGAGGCGCCTGTCCCGCCCGAGTACGCCGACGTGTTCCGCTACCAGCGCGCAACCCTCGACTACGGGCTGCGATCGCACGAGCTCGCGCTCACGTGGCTCGCCGAGCTCGACTGATCACGAGGACTCGACGGTCCGCGGCGACGCCTCTCACGGGGGCGACCGATACCGGCGGAAACGCCGAGGGGCCGGGTGGCACGCACCACCCGGCCCCTCGGTGCTGAGGTCAGTCGAGACCGTTCTCGGCGAGCCAGGCGGCCGCGATGTCCTCCGCGGACTGCTGGTCGACCGTGGACTGCACGTTGAGGGCGACGAGGCCCTCCGGAGTGAGCGCGGCGCTCACCGCGTTGATCACGTCGGCGATCTCGTCAGCCACGTCGGCGCTCACGACGGGGACGACGTTCGACGCGAGGAACAGCCCCTCGGGGTCTTCGAGCGTCACGAGGTCCTGCGTCTCGATGCGCGGGTCGGCGCTGTAGACGTTCGCGACCTGGATGTTGCCGGCCACGAGCTCGTCGACGGTCGTGTCGGCCGTCGGCGAGAACTCGACGGTCACGCCGTAGACGTCCTGCAGGCCGGTCGGGCCGTAGGGCCGCTCCTCGAGCTCAGGCGCGCCGCCCAGCACGAGGCCGTCGATGCCGGCGAGGTCGCCGATCGAGGTGAGGTCGTTCTCTTCTGCGAACGCCGCGGTCACGTTGTACGAGTCCTGGTCGGTCGCGGACGACTGGTCGAGCACAGTGAGCCCTTCGGGCAGCGCCTCCTGGAGCTCCGCGTAGACGTCGTCGGACGTGGTGGCCGTCGTCTCGGGGTCGAAGAACTGCAGGAGGTTGCCGGTGTACTCGGGGAAGAGGTCGATCGACCCGTCCTCGATCGACGGCATGTAGAGATCGCGCTGGCCGATGCTGAAGTTGCGCTCGACCTCGAAGCCGGCGCCCTCGAGCGCCTGCGCGTAGATCTCGGCGATGATCTCGTTCGAGTAGTACGCCTGAGAACCGATGACGATCGTCGACGAGTCTCCGGGCGCTTCGCTCGCGCCGTCGTCGCCGCCGCCGATCGGGTCGCTCGAGGCGCAGCCGGCGAGGGTCAGGGCGGCGATCGCGGTCGCGCTGAGCGCCAGCGCGAGGCGGTTGCGTGCTGTGGACATGTGGAACCTCCGGTTGTGGTGAGGGTCAGGCGGGTGAGTTCGCGACGGCGCGCGAGCGCACCCCGGGGGAACGACGGGGGGACCGTGCCCGCGCGACAACGCCGCGCGGAACGACGACGCGCTGCAGGATCGCGAACACGGCGTCGAGGAGGAGTGCCAGGGCGATCACGACGATCGAGGCGCCGAGGATCTGCGGGAAGTTGCGTGTGGGGATGCCCTGGATGATGTAGAAGCCGAGGCCGCCGAGCCCGATGTACGCGGCGATCGTGACCGTCGCGACCACCTGGAGCGTCGCGATGCGGAGCCCGCCGATGAGCAGCGGCAGGCCGAGGGGGACCTCGATCTTCCACAGGATCTGCCACGGGGTCATGCCCATCGCGCGACCGGCGTCGATGACGGTGCGGTCGATCGCCTCGAAGCCGGCGTAGGCGCCCGCGAGGATGGACGGGATCGCCAGCAGCACGAAGGCCACCACCGCAGCCTCGGTCTTGAGCGTCACGCCGAGCAGCAGGTAGAGCAGCACGATCAGGCCGAGCGAGGGGAGCGCGCGCGCTGCGCCCGAGAGGGACACGGCGAACTCGCGGCCGCGGCCGGTGTGGCCGATGAGCCACCCGGCGGGGATCGCGATGAGGGAGGCGATGAGCACCGAGCCGAACGTGAACGCGAGGTGCTGTGCGATGGCGAGGGGCAGTGGCAGCGTGCCCGTGAGCCGCTCCGGCGAGAAGATCCAGGCGAACGCCTCGTGGAAGTAGTTCACACCGTCACCGCCCGCAGCGCGCGCTCGACGCGCGTCGGCCGCCGCCGGTTCCACGGCATGAGCACGCGGCCGGCGACGACGAGGAGCAGATCGATGAGGACGGCGATGAGCACGACGGCGACCACGCCCGCGAAGACCTCGGCGATGATGCGGCGCTGCGAGCCGTTCGTGAACAGGTAGCCGAGGTTCTGCACGCCGATGAGGATGCCCACGGTCGCGAGCGAGATGGTCGACGACGCGGTGACCCGGAGCCCCGCGAGGAGCACCGGCCCGGCGAGCGGGAAGTCGACCGTCCAGAAGCGACGCCACGAGCCGAAGCCGACCGCGACCGCGGCGTCGCGCGTCACGGGATCGACCGACGCCAGGCCGTCGGTGACCGACCTGGTCATGATCGCGACGGCGTAGATCGTCAGCGCCACGATGAGGTTGGCTTCGGAGAGCAGCGGGATGCCGAACGCCGCGGCGAGCACGGCGAAGAGCCCCAGCGACGGGATCGTGTAGAGCAGGCCGACCGTGGTGAGGGTGGGACCGCGCAGCGGCGTGTAACGGAAGGCCGCCCAGCCGATCGGGATCGCGATGACGAACCCGAGCACGATGGCGATGAGGCTCTGGCGCAGGTGGTCGAGCGTCAGCCCCCAGATCAGGTCGAGGTTGTCGAGCACCCAGTTCACGGCGGGTCCTCCACGAGCACGCCCTGCGTGCGCCCGGCGTCGTCGACGACCACGGCGCCGCGGGGGGTCTCCTTGCGCCGCAGAGCGCGCGTGCCCTTCTCGGCGCCGATGAAGCTGGCGACGAAGTCGCTCGCCGGGTTCTCGATGATCTCGTCGGGCGTGCCGACCTGAGCGATCTGGGCGCCCTTCTGCAGGATCACGACCTGGTCGCCCAGCAGGAACGCCTCGTCGATGTCGTGCGTGACGAACACGATCGTCTTGTCGAGCTCACGCTGGAGCCGCAGCGTCTCGGTCTGCAGCTCTTTGCGCACGATGGGATCCACGGCGCCGAAGGGCTCGTCCATGAGCAGGATGTTGGGGTCGACGGCCAGCCCGCGCGCGACGCCGACGCGCTGCTGCTGGCCACCGGACAGCTGGCTCGGGTAGCGCTCGGCCAGCGCACGGTCGAGTCCGACGACGTCCATGAGCTCGAGCGCGCGCTCGTGCGCGGCCTTGCGCGCGACGCCCGTCAGCACCGGGACCGTCGCGATGTTGTCGACGACCGTGAAGTGGGGGAGCAGGCCGGCGTTCTGCAGCACGTAGCCGATGCCGCGCCGCAGCTTCACCGGGTCGCGGCCCGAGATCGGCTCGTCGTCGATCGTGATCTCGCCGCCCGTCGGCTCGACCAGGCGGTTGATCATGCGCAGCAGCGTCGTCTTGCCGCAGCCGGACGAACCGACCAGCACGGTGGTCTTGTGCGCGGGCATGACGAGGCTGAAATCGTCGACGGCGAGAGTGCCGTCGGCGAAGCGCTTGGAGACGGAGCGGAACTCGATCGCCATGCTGTCCTTTCGGCGGGTCTCCCAGCCAACCACAGGTCTGGGACATCGTGGCGGAACGGGCGGATCCTCGACCCATGGGGTCATCTGTGATGTTCGGCGCGGACGGCGCAGCGGATTGCGCCGGCCCCGACGTCGTGCGGCGCCGCTAGCGTGGGCCCATGGGCACGCGGGAATTCGACCTCATCGTCATCGGAGCCGGCCCCGTCGGCGAGAACGTCGCCGACCGGGCGAAGCAGGCGGGTCTCTCCGTCGTCGTCGTCGAGCGCGAGCTCGTCGGCGGGGAGTGCTCGTACTGGGCGTGCATGCCGTCGAAGACGCTGCTGCGCAGTGCGGCCGCGCTCCGCGCCGCGCGCGACGTCGACGGGGCGAAGCAGGCGGTGAGCGGCGGCGTCGACGTGGCGGCGGCGCTCCGGCGCCGCGACGCCATCGTCTACGACTGGAACGACACGTCGCAGGTCGAGTGGCTGCAGGGCGCGGGCATCGAGCTCGTGCGCGGGCACGGGCGGCTGACGGGCGAGCGCGAGGTCGCCGTCGAGGGTGCCGACGGCACGACGACGACGCTGTCGGCCCGCCACGCGGTCGTGGTCTCGACCGGCTCTGCCGCGCTGCTTGCCGACATCCCCGGGCTGAAGGACGCGCAGCCGTGGACGAGCCGCGACGCGACGGGGGTGCGCGACGTCCCGTCGTCGCTCGCGATCGTGGGCGGCGGCACGGTCGGCACCGAGATGGCGACGCTCTTCGTGTCGTTCGGCACCGCCGTCACGCTGATCGCGCGCTCGGGTCTGCTCGGCGGCATGGAGCCGTTCGCGGGCGAGGAGGTCGCGAGATCGCTGACGGATGCCGGCGCCGACGTGCGCACCGGCGTCGATGTCGGGGGAGTGCGACGAGAGGACGACGGATCCGTCGTGCTGACGCTGTCCGACGGCTCGGAGGTGCGTGCCGACGAGCTCCTCGTCGCGACCGGTCGCGTGCCGCGCACGGGCGACCTCGGGCTCGACGCGATCGGGCTCGAGCCGGGCGCCTGGCTCGACGTCGACGACACGCTGCGGGTGCGCGGCGTCGACTGGCTCTATGCCGTCGGCGACGTGAACCACCGTGCGCTGCTGACCCACCAGGGCAAGTACCAGGCGCGCGCTGCGGGCGACGTGATCGCCGCGCGGGCCCTCGGGCGCGAGGTCGACGACGCACCGTGGGGCGCCCACGTCGCCACGGCCGACCACTCCGCCGTGCCCCAGGTGACGTTCACCGATCCCGAGGTGGCGTCGGTCGGGCACACCGAGGCCTCGGCCAGGAAGGCGGGCATCGGCATCCGGGTGCTCGACTACGACCTGTCGTGGATCTCGGGCGCCAGCACGCACGCCGACCACTACCGCGGACGCGCGCGGGCGATCGTCGACGACGAGCGGCGCGTGCTGGTCGGTGCGACGTTCGTCGGTCCCGACATCGCCGAGCTGCTGCACTCGGCCACGATCGCGATCGTCGGCGAGGTGCCGGTCGATCGGCTGTGGCACGCCGTGCCGTCGTACCCCACCGTCAGCGAGGTCTGGCTGCGGTGGCTCGAGGAGTACGGGCGCGCGAGCGCCTAGTCCGACTCGGGCGCCGGGTACGGCTGCTCCGACAGCACCTTGGCGAGGTGCGCGGCATGACGCGCCAGCGTCCCCGTCGTGCTCGCGACCTTCTCGGGCGTCTCGGGCAGGTCGTTGTAGTCGACGGTCTGCATGGCCTCGCCGTTCCAGTACACGCCGCCCTGCGACGGGATGCTGAAGCCGACGTCGCCGAGAGCCTGGTACGCATCCGCGATGATCGCGTGCGCGCCGTCCTCGTTGCCGACGACCGCCACCACGGCTACCTTGCCCGCGAGGATCGGCCGCCCCTCGTCGTCCGTCTCGGAAAGCTCGGCGTCGAGGCGCTCGAGCACGCGCTGCGCGACGCTCGACATGTGGCCCATCCACGTCGGCGTCGCGAACACGAGGATGTCCGACGCCATGACCTTCTCGCGGATCCCCGGCCATTCGTCGCCGTCACCCATGTCGGCCTCGACGCCGGGCTTGACGTCGAAGTCGACGATGCGGACCATCTCGCCCGCGACGTCGAAGGGCGTCAGGGCGTCGAGCACCTGCTGCCCGAGCAGTTCGGAGCTGGATGCCGCGGGGGACGGCTTGAGCGTGCAGTTGAGTGCGATCGCGCGGAGCATGACGGTCCTTTCGTCGAGTCTGCGGGAAGGCTACGTTCGTCACGCCTCTGCATGGGAGGGTCTTGACGCCCCGCGCAACCGCCCCTACCCGCGCGCAGGCGCTTACGCTGAGTCGATGACCCGTCATCCGGTGCCCGATCCCGTCGCCCCCGGCCAGGAGTCGGTCTGGGACTACCCGCGTCCGCCTCGCGTCGAGCGCGCACCGCACCGTGTGGTGATCCGTTTCGGGGGCGAGGTGATCGTCGACACGGAGGACGTGGTGCGCGTGCTCGAGACGAGTCATCCCCCGGTGTACTACGTGCCGATCTCCGCGTTCCGCGACGGTGCGCTCGAGCCGACCTCGGGCGGCTCGTTCTGCGAGTTCAAGGGCGGGGCGCGCTACTTCGACGTCCGCGGCGGGGATGCCTCCGCCGCCCGGGCCGCCTGGAACTATCCGCAGCCGTCACCGGGCTTCGAGGTGCTCGCCGACCGCGTCGCGGTGTACGCGCGGCCGATGGATGCCTGCGAGGTCGACGGAGAGACCGTCGAACCGCAGCCCGGCGGCTTCTACGGAGGATGGGTCACGTCGTCGATCGCGGGGCCGTTCAAGGGCGTTCCCGGCTCGATGGGCTGGTGACCGCGTCCGAGGCTCCCGCTAGCCTGGTCGCGCCATGAAGACCGACCTCAAGAAGGAACTGCCCTCGTACCGCGCCCGTCGCGGCGTCTTCGACGTGATCGACGTCCCGCCCCTGCGCTACCTGATGATCGACGGGCACGGCGATCCGAACACCCAGGCCTACGGCGACGCGGTGTCGACCCTGTTCCCCGTCGCGTACAAGCTGAAGTTCCTGAGCAAGAACGAGCTCGACCGCGACTACGTCGTCATGCCGCTGGAGGCGCTCTGGTGGTCCGACGACATGACGACGTTCACGACCGGCCGCGACAAGTCGCGCTGGGACTGGACGGCGATGATCCTCGTGCCCGAGTGGACGACCGACGAGCACGTCGGCCGCGCGGTCGCCGCGGCGGCGGACGCACCGGCGATCGACCGCCTGCGGCTCGAGACCCTCGATGAGGGGCGGTGCGTGCAGACCCTCCACCTCGGCCCGTTCGACGAGGAGGGTCCGGTGCTCGAGGAGCTCCATCACACGTTCATCCCCGGGCAGGGCTTGCGCATGACGGGCCGTCATCACGAGATCTACCTGAGCGACATCCGTCGCACCGATCCGGCGAAGCTGCGCACCATCCTGCGGCAGCCGGTCGCCGACGCGTGAGGCGCACGTGACGACGCGGCTGCTCCTCGTCTCCGACACCCATATCCCGGGCCGGGCGCGGCGGCTGCCTGCCGATCTGCTGAGGGCCGCGGATGCCGCCGACCTCGTGATCCACGCGGGCGACTGGGTCGCGGCATCCGTCCTCGACGAACTCGAACAGCACGGCGAGGTGCTTGGCGTCTTCGGCAACAACGACGGCCCCGACCTGCGCGGGCGACTGCCCGAGGTCGCCGAGCGCGAGATCGACGGGGTGCGCTTCGCGGTGGTCCACGAGACGGGCGACGCCCGTCGGCGCGAGGCGCGGATGGATAAGGCGTATCCGGGCGCCGATGTGCTGGTGTTCGGGCACAGTCACATCCCGTGGGACAGCGTGTCGCCCCGGGGCCTGCGCCTGCTCAACCCCGGCTCGCCGACCGATCGCCGTCGGCAGCCGCACCACACGATGATGACCGCCGTGGTCGACTCGGGCGCGCTGCGCGACGTCGAGCTCGTGGAGCTCTGACGCTCAGCCGCCCGACTGTCCGGCGCCGCTCCGTTCGGCGACCGCGGCCGCGTAGTCGCCGCCGGCGATCTCGGGGCCGACCTCGTCGCGACGATTCCACACGAGCACCAGGGCCTCCGTCTCGCCCGCGTCGGTCGTCACCGGCAGCCAGCGCGCGTCGTAGCCGTAGAGCAGCTCCTCGTCGACGATCACCCGGTTGACCTCGTCTCCGGGAGTGAGCCATACGAGCTCGCCGCGCACCATACCGGCGCCGCCGTGGCCGTCGACGTCGAGCAGGAGCAGCGGCCACTCGCCGCCGGCATGCCAGTGCAGCCTGCCGCGCACCGTCGCCGCCCGCGACTCGACGACGTGCGCGCTGATCGCGGGCCACAGTTCCATCCCGGGCCGAAGGCTGCCGTAGACGAAGAGGGGCACCGTCGACGGGGGAAAGCTCACGCCACCACGCTAGCGACAGGCGAGCGGATGCCGCGCCCCGCCAATCCGGTTCCCGCCGCGTGCCGAACACCCAGTGCGAGGAGAGACTTCGCGGGCGGGGGAGACATGTCGAAGCGGACGCGCACGGTCGGGTTCCTGGCGCTCGCCGCTCTTGCCGGTGTGGTCTCGGCGGCCGTCTTCCTCGCCGTCGCGGAGATCCTCGCGCTGGTGGTCGCACCCGAGAGCAGCCCGCTCCTCGCGGTCGGCTCATTCGTCATCGACATCGTGCCCCAGCCGCTCAAGGAGCTGGCGATCTCGACCTTCGGCGAGTACGACAAGATCGCGCTGCTCGTCGGGCTGGGTCTCGCCGTCGTCATCGCCTCCGCTGTGGCAGGGGTGCTGCAGTACGTCCGCCCCCCGCTCGGCGTGGTGGCTCTCGGCATCGCGGCCGTCCTGTCGATCGCGGCGATCGTGACGCGCGCGGGTGCGACGGCCTTCGCCTGGCTGCCGCCGGCGGTCGGGGCGGTGGCGGGCTCGGCGATCCTGGTCCTCTCGGTCGCCCGCCTGCGGCGCTGGGCGGGTGCGGTCCGGGGGGCACGGGCGGACGGCGTGCCGGAGCCGCGGCCGGACGCCGCGGTGGACGGTGTGCCGGAGAATCCGGCGGCTCCGCGGACGCCGGGCCTGGACCGGAGACGCTTCTTCCAGCTCGTCGGGGTGGCCGGCGTCTCCGCCGTGCTCGTCGGGGTCGGAGCGCGGCTCGCCAACGTGGCGACGACGTCGATCGGCGCGGTGCGCGACGCCCTGCGCCTGCCCGCACCCCGCTCGACCGTCACGGTTCCCGACGGCGCCGAGCTCGATGTGCCGGGTCTCACGCCGCTGTACACGCCGAACGCCGACTTCTACCGCGTCGACACCGCGCTGACCGTGCCGTCGATCGACCCCGCCTCCTGGCGGCTGAAGGTGCAAGGCCTGGTCGACGAGCCGGTGGAGCTGACCTTCGACGACCTCGTCGGCATGGGATTGGACGAGTACTCCATCACCCTCACGTGCGTCTCGAACGAGGTGGGCGGCAACCTGCTCGGCACCGCGAAGTGGCTCGGCGTGCCGGTGCGCGACGTCCTCGCGCTCGCCGGCCCGCAGACCGGCGCCGACATGGTGCTCTCGCGCAGCATCGACGGGTTCATGGCGAGCACCCCGCTCGAAGTGCTCACCGACGACGGTCGCGACGCGATCCTGGCCGTGGCGATGAACGGCGAGCCCCTGCCGCTCGAGCACGGCTTCCCGGTGCGCATGGTCGTTCCGGGCCTGTACGGCTACGTGTCGGCCACGAAGTGGCTCACCGAGCTGACGGTGACGACGTTCGCCGCCGACGAGGCGTACTGGACGCCCCGCGGCTACAGCGCGGAGGCGCCGATCAAGTTCTCGTCGCGGCTGGACACCCCGCGCACGGGCGAGCCCGTCGCCGCCGGCACGGTCGCCCTCGCCGGGGTCGCGTGGGCGCAGACGGTGGGCATCGAGCGTGTGGAGGTCATGGTCGATGACGGCGAGTGGCAGCAGGCGACGCTGTCGGCCCCGGTGAACGACGACACGTGGGTTCAGTGGGTGCTCGAGTGGGAGGCGTCGCCGGGCAACCACAACGTCGTCGTCCGCGCCGTGAACCGGGATGGCGACGTGCAGATCGAGGAGCGCGCGCCGATCGCGCCGAACGGCGCATCCGGCTGGCAGCGCACTCTCGTGCGCGTGACCTGAACCGGCGGGCGCTACGGGACGACGGCGAAGAGCACGCGGAACACGAACACGCTCCCGACGATGGTCGACAGGACGATCCCCGTGATCGCCGCGGCCTTCTTCGTCGGGCGACGGATCGCGATCACGAGTCCGGCGACCGCGCACGCGAACCCCGCCGCCACCAACAGGCCGGTCGCAGTCGTCAGCACCGAGACCGTGGTCTGATCGATCCCGCCGACCAGCCAGACCCCCGCGGCGAGGCCGAGTGCGCCCAGCACGGTCAGCAGCAGCCCTGCGGCCGCCGCACCGTTGCCCGAGCTCGGCGCGGCGTGGACCGTGGCCGGCGCGGGCGCGGCCACCGGCGTGTACGCGGCTGCCGTGCGGACCACCGGATCGAGCGGTTTGACGAGGTCGGTCCATCGCACGCCGTCCCACCACCGCGTGCGGCCGGTCTCTTCGTCGTACAGCCAGCCGGGCGGTTGCATGCCCCCAGCGAATTCGCGCTCGCTCATCGTTACCCCAGAGTGATGATGATGGCGGTTCCCCAACCGCTCTGAGGGGAGAGTATCGGAAGTCCCCGACTCTGTTCCAGTGGGTGACGGATGCCGCGTCGCGGCGGCCTACCATCCGCTCCGCGTGGGGGTGTGGCCCTCTCGGGCCTCGTCGGGCATCTGCATCTCGGCCCGCACACCGAGGAGCCGCAGCGGTCGACCCGGCTCGATCCGTCCGACGAGGGCCAGGATCTCCTCTACGACGGTCTCGCGATCCGAGGTGGCGGCGATCTTGTGCACGAACGTCTTCGTGAGGAAAGGCGCGTAGCGCACCTTCAGTCCGACGCCCACGACGGGTCGCCCTTCGGCGGCGACGTCTTCGAGCACCTGCCCGGCGAGCTCGCGCGCGGCGCGCTCGATGTCGGCCGGCTCGACGATGTTCTCCTGGAAAGTCGTCTCCCTGCCGTGGCCGCGTGCCACCCAGGGCGTGTCGTCGACGACCGCCGACCCGTCGCCCCGCCCGAGCTGCCGGTACCAGGGGCCCATCTTGGGACCGAACTCGGCGGCGAGCACGGCCTCGTCGGCCCGTGCGAGCTGATCGACGGTCTTGATGCCGTGCGCGGCGAGGCGCTTCGAGATCTTGCCGCCGACGCCCCAGAGCGCGATCGTGGGCAGGGCGCCCATCACCTCGAGCCAGTTGTCGGCGGTCAGGCGGAAGGTCCCGCGGGGCTTGCCGAAGTCGGTCGCGTTCTTCGCGCGGACCAGGGTGTCGCCGATCCCGACGCTGCAGTGCAGCCCGGTGCGGTCGAGGACGGCCTGCTGGATGCTTCGCGCGTACGCCTCGGGATCGTCGGTGGAGACCCCGACGAAGGCCTCGTCCCATCCGAGCACCTGCACGACGGCTCCGGGTTGCGCGCGAAGCGTCGCCATCACCTCGTCCGAGGCGGCGGTGTACGCGGGTGCGTCCACGGGCAGGATGACGGCGTCGGGCGCCTTGCGCGCGGCGATACGCAGCGGCATGCCCGACCCGACGCCGAACGCGCGGGCCTCGTACGACGCGGTCGACACGACGGCGCGCTCGGTCGGATCGCCCCGCCCGCCGACGATCACCGGGAGCCCGGCCAGCTCCGGCCGACGCAGCACCTCGACCGCGGCGATGAACTGGTCGAGGTCGACATGCAGCACCCACGGCCTGCGCGCCTCGTTCATGGGCTCCAGTGTGGCGGCAGGCTGCGACGTCGCGCGACCCGGGTCTTTGTGAATGGACGACAAAGTTGCCGGACCTGCGGGTGCGGACCGGCCAGAATCGGCGGATGCGTCCTCGCCCCGCCATGCTCCGCGCGATCGCCGCCCTCACCGCGACCGTGCTGCTCGCCGCCGGACTCGCCGGCTGCGCCGATCCGTTCCACGCCGACGGAGACGATCTCGCCCAGCGCGCCGCGGCGCAGATCGCCGACGACATCGGCGCCCACTCCGACAACACGTGCGAGATCACGCTGCTCGAGATGGTGGCGCACTGGGTGCCGGAGGACACCGCAGAGCCACTTGCGTGGGAGGGGGCGATCTGTGACGGGGGTGCCAGGATCGACGTCAGGATCCACGTCGACGTCGATGCGGCGAGCTCGGGCACGCTGTTCGGCCGGTCGCAGAGCGCCGGCGAGGCCACGCGGTGCTTCCGTCTGGAATGGGATCGGTACGATCCGGCCCGGCGCTCCGACATCCCGTGCCCGGACGGCCCCGCGCCGGCGCGCCCGACGCCGGCGCCGCGTCCCGAGTTCACGGCCGAGGACCGCAGCGCCGTCGCGAGCATCGTCTCGTCGACCGCCGAGCTCGCCGACATCGAGGCCGCTCTGCGCGAGGCGTACCCGCAGGAGCACATCCGCCTCGACACCCAGGTGTTCGAGGGCGAGATCGTCGTCGCGCTGGGCATGCCCGCTGAGCGCGAGTGCATCCTCGTGGTCAGGAATGCCACCGGCGAGGTGTTCTTCCCCGACTTCCGCCGGATCTCGCTCGAGCCGGGCGAGACGGGCTGCGCGACCGACCTCTACACGAATCCGCCGTTCTGACGCACTCGTGAAGAGTGAAGCGCCGGCCGGGGCTCGGAAGCCCCGGCCGGCGCGTCCGCGTCAGAGCGGGCGGATGTTGGCGGCCTGCATGCCCTTGGGGCCGCGCTCCGCGTCGAACTCGACCTTCTGGTCTTCACGGAGCTCCTTGTAGCCCTCGCCGGTGATCGCGCTGAAGTGCGCGAACAGGTCGGCCGAGCCGTCATCGGGAGCGATGAAGCCGTAGCCCTTCTCGGAGTTGAACCATTTCACGGTGCCAGTGGCCATCGTGTCTTTCCTTCTACTTTTCGGGCCGCGGGAGGCGACCGGGGTGCCGCGCCGACGTGTGCGGAGCGGACGGAGGGGCCGGGCGGCGAGCGTGCTGCTCGTCGCCTGAGGAGCGGATGCCGCGACCGCCGCCTGCGCGGCTTCGCGGGTGTCGTGCAGCCCCATGCTCCGGCCGAGGGCGCTGTGCGCCTCGTAGCCGTGCGGGGTCACGCCGACGAACCCGGCGTACTCGCCGGCGGCGGTCGCGACGAAGACGTCGTCGTCGGCCTGGCGCCACGCGAGCGCGGGTCGTGCGGAGGAGGGGGAGGTGAAGGGAGTCAAGGGTGCTTTCGGAGGGAGGCGCGCGGCGGATACGCTCGTGCGCTGAAGTCTAGGAAGAGGGTCGGACGTCTGTCGACTGTCCGGGCGTCAGGTGTCTGCTGCTCCACAGTGAGGCAGAGTGGGAAACGACGCATGACCCGAGTGGGCACTCCACCCTAGCATCCCGCTTCGCTTCTCCTCACCAGGGGGTGACACCTGCCGGTGAGCGATATATCGTTATATATCGCCGAGCCCGCCGAGCGACCCGGCACGAGGAGGTCATCATGAGTGGATCCAACTTCGGAGACTGGTTCGGAACCGGATCGGGTCAGACAGGTCAGGGCCGCCCCGGCGGCGGGCTGTGGGATGCGATGGACCAGCTGCGCGGCATGTTCGAGCAGAAGGTCGGCTCGACCCGCATGGGTCGCGGCGACGTCCGCGCGGCGGTGCTGGCGCTGCTGGCCGAGAAGCCGATGCACGGCTACCAGATCATCCAGGAGATCGACGAGCGCAGCGGCGGATCGTGGAAGCCGAGCCCGGGCTCGGTGTATCCGACTCTGCAGCTGCTCACCGACGAGGGGCTGATCACCGCGCAGGAGTCCAACGGCCGCAAGACCTACGCCCTCACCGAGGAGGGACGGCAGGAGGCGCAGGCCTCGGACCGCTCCGCCCCGTGGGAGACGTCGGGATCCAAGGAGAGCTCGCGCTCGGCGCTGCCGAAGGCCGGGGTCGATCTGGCCCAGGCCGTCGCGCAGGTCGGTCGCTCGGGCACGTCGGATCAGGTGAAGCAGGCCGTCGAGGTGCTCGACGAGGCGCGTCGTAAGCTCTACTCGATCCTCGCCCAGGACTGACCGGATGCCGCCGGCCCGTCGGCGCGCTGCGATCCCGAACGACCACCCCGACCGCGGAGGCCCGATGGCAGGTGCCGGCGCATCGCGCGCCCGCTACCGCCGCATCCTGCGGTTCGCAGCCCGCTACATGGTCCAGGCCTGGTGGTTCGAGCTGTTCCTTCCGCGCATCGGCCTCGGGCGTCTCGCCGCCCGCGGCCGGGCCGCCCGGCTGCAGAACCTCGCCCGCCGCTTCCACGCCCTCGCCGTCTCGCTGGGCGGGCTGATGATCAAAGTCGGCCAGTTCATGTCATCGCGCCTGGACGTGCTCCCGCCTGAGATCACGAAGGAGCTCGAGGGGCTGCAGGACGAGGTGCCCGCCGTCGACTTCGCCGCCATCCGCGCCCTGGCCGAGGCCGAGCTCGGCGCCGCTCTCGAGGTCGCGTTCGCGTCGGTCGATCCGGTGCCGGTGGCCGCGGCATCGCTCGGTCAGGCGCACCGCGCCCGCCTGTCGCCGGCGGATGCGGCCGAGACCGGGTTCGCCGACGTCGTGGTGAAGGTGCAGCGCCCCGGGATCGAGGAGATCGTCGACGTCGACCTCGCGGCACTGCGCAAGGTGGCCGGCTGGCTCGACCGCGTGCGGGTGGTGTCCGATCACGTCGACCTCCCGGTGCTGATCGAGGAGTTCGCCCAGACGAGCCGCGAGGAGATCGACTACCTCCACGAGGCGCGCAACGCTGCCCGGTTCGCCGAGAACTTCGCCGGTGATCCACGGGTCGGGGTGCCCGAGATCGCGTGGGAGCGGTCGACCGGGCGCGTGCTCACCCTCGAGGACGTGACCGCGATCAAGATCAACGACGTCGACGGGCTGCGCGCGGCGGGGATCGATCCGGCCGAGGTCGCGTCCGAGTTCGCGACGGTCATGTTCGACCAGCTGTTCCGGGACGGCTACTTCCACGCCGACCCTCACCCGGGCAACATCTTCGTCACACCGACTCCCGGGGGCGAGCGGCCCTGGCGGCTGACGTTCGTGGACTTCGGCATGATGGGCGAGGTCCCCGACCGGCTGCGGCGCGACCTGCAGCAGGTCGTCATCGCGGTCGCATCGCGCAACGGCAAGCAGCTCATCGACAGCATCCGCGATGTCGGCGTGCTCCTGCCGTCGGCCGACACCGCCGAGCTCGAGCGGGCGATGACGGCGCTGTTCGCCCGCTTCGGCGGCATGGGCTTCGCCGAGCTGCAGAAGGTCGATCCGCGCGAATTCCAGGCCTTCGCGACCGAGTTCGGCGACGTGATCCGCTCGCTGCCGTTCCAGCTTCCCGAGAACTTCCTGCTCATCGTGCGGGCCGTGTCGCTGACCTCCGGCATGTGCAGCTCCCTCGAACCCGACTTCAACATGTGGGACGCCGTCGAGCCGTACGCGGCGCAGCTGATCCGCGACGAGCGCGGCAACGTGGTCCAAGGCTTCGCCCGCGAGGCGGCGACCGTCGCCGGGATCGCCGCGCGCCTGCCGCGCCGACTCGACGACGTCGTCACGCGCATGGAGGAGGGCCGCCTGACGGTGGAGTCGCCGAAGGCCGAGCAGCGGATGCGCGCTCTCGAGCGCGTGGCGCGCCGCATCGTCTCGGCCGTGATCTTCGCGGGGCTCTTCATCGGCGGGGCGGTGCTGCGGCCGGACGAGCCCGTCGCCGGCGTCGCCCTCATGATCGCGTCGGCCGTGCCGCTCGTGCACGCGGTGTTCGCGGGGATCGGGCGCCGCTAGGCGCATCCGCTCACTTCAGTCGGCGCAGCGCCGATCCCTTCGGTCGTCCTTCCTGTACCGCCGGCCGTGGCAGGTCGGGGCGCCGTGCGCAACCCCCTCGGCATGTTCGCCTGCGCGGGAGAGGGTGGCCCTTCACGACCCGTGGAGGAACCCATGAAGGCCATGACGTATCGCGGACCCTACAAGCTGCGAGTGGAGGAGAAGCCCGACCCGGTCGTCGAGCACCCGAACGACGCGATCGTGCGCGTGGAGCTCGCGGCGATCTGCGGCTCGGACCTGCACCTGTTCCACGGCATGATGCCCGACACACGCGTCGGCCACACGTTCGGCCACGAGTTCGTCGGCACCGTCGAGGAGATCGGCTCGTCGGTGCAGAACCTGCAGGTCGGCGATCGCGTGCTCGTGCCGTTCAACATCTACTGCGGCTCGTGCTTCTTCTGCGCGCGCGGGCTGTTCTCGAACTGCCACAACGTGAACGCGAACGCCACCGCGGTCGGCGGCATCTACGGCTACTCCCACACCACAGGAGGCTATGACGGCGGTCAGGCGGAGCGCGTCCGAGTGCCGTTCGCCGACGTCGGCCCGCAGGTGATCCCCGACGACATCCCCGATGAGGATGCCCTGCTGCTCACGGATGCCTTCTCGACCGGCTACTTCGGCGCGCAGCTGGCCGATATCGAGCAGGGTGACACGGCGGTCGTGTTCGGCGCAGGCCCGGTCGGCCTCGCGGCGGCGCGTTCGTGCTGGCTCATGGGCGCCGGACGAGTGATCGTCGTGGACCACCTCGACTACCGGCTGCGCAAGGCGGAGGAGTTCGCCTTCGCCGAGACCATCAACTTCGGCCAGGTGGGCGACATCGTGCGCGAGCTGAAGATCGTCACCGAGGGGCTCGGTCCGGATGTCGCGATCGACGCCGTCGGCGCCGAGGCCGACGGGCATGTGCTCCAGCACGTGAGCGCGGCGAAGCTCAAGCTCCAGGGCGGGTCGCCGGTGGCGCTGAACTGGGCGATCGACTCGGTCCGCAAGGGCGGCACGCTCTCGGTGATGGGCGCGTACGGCCCGATGTTCAGCGCCGTCCGCTTCGGCGACGCCATGAACAAGGGGCTGACCCTGCGCACCAACCAGGCCCCCGTGAAGCGGCAGTGGCCGCGCCTGTTCGACCACATCCGCGCGGGCTACCTCAAGCCCAGCGACCTCATCACGCATCGCTTCCCGCTCGACGACATCGCCGAGGCGTACCACGTGTTCTCGTCGAAGCTCGACGACATCATCAAGCCGGTCATCGTCCCGGCATCCTGACGCATCGAAGGAGACAGACCATGCCGTACACCGCACAGAAGCCCGGCCGCGTCCCCGATCCCGACGAGCTGCGCGCGCGCATCCCCGGGTGGGGCGCCGACCTCGACCCCGAGGATCGTCCCGCGTTCCCCCGCGAGCAGCCCGGCATCGCCACGGGTGCGCACTGGACCATGCCCGAGCAGCAGTCGTGGGCGTCAGCCCGCGAGAAGTCCGTCGAGCACGAGCGCCTCACACCGGTCTTCGGCACCGCGCAGCCCCTGCACGGCGTGGCGGGCGCGATCCGGCGCTACGCCTACGACCGCTACAGCGAGGGGCAGACGGCGCACTGGCTCCTGCTCATCGTCGGCGACCGGGTCGATTCGGCCGGCGCCCACCTCCGGTCGTTCCTCACCACGCGCCCGGACGATCCTGTGACCCAGTCGGGAATCCTGGGCGAGCGCGGCCGTCGTCCGATCGCGTCGCGCCTGCGGCCCGGACGCATCGACCAGAAGCACGCCTGGCTCGACCCGATCCTCGTGCTCGGGCCGTGGGTGCTCACGGCAGTGCTCGTCTTCCGCGTGGGGAGGCTCATCGTGCGACCGCTCAGCCGCCGCCGGTGAGGCGGGCGCGGGTCAGTCCGGGAGCTCGTCGGGGTCGGTCGGCGCGGAGAGCAGCGGCTCGATGTCGAGCGTGAGATCGATGGTCTCGCGCAGCAGCCCGCCCACGGTCGTCGCCCGCAGCAGGCGATAGCGATCGAAGTCGCCGAGCGGTGCGATCGCCGCGAGCTGCCACGCGGCCTCGACGGGATCCTCGGAGAGCTCGACCTCGGGCTGCCACCGGGTGTCGCCCTGCTCGGCCGCGCGGGCGAGCACGCGCCGCACGATCCGCTCCGCCTCGGCTCGCAGGGGCGCGAGGTCGTCGTTCCACGTCAATGCGGGGAGGGGCGTCAGCTCGGCGACCGGATGCGGGTCGTCGGCGAGCCAGCGATCGACGGCGAACCGCTCCCGGCCCACGGCCACGAGGTGCAGGTCGTCGGCCCCGACCTGGACCTGCACGATGCGCGCCATGGTGCCGACGGTGTTGCGCTGATCGCCGCCGCCCGCCTCGTGCCCGCGGGCGATGAGGACGACGCCGAACTCGGGGTCGTCCTCATCGAGGAGCCGGCCGAGCATCGTGAGGTAGCGCGGCTCGAAGATGCGCAGCACGAGTGGGGTGTGCGGGAACAGCACCGACCCCAGCGGGAACATCGGGACCGCGTCCATCGCCCCAGTCAACCACCGCGGCGGGATGCGGGGGCCGCGGCACTGCGGCGGACCGGCGTCAGCGGTAGCGGTAGTGCTCCGACACGCTGTTGATCCAGGTCGCGAAGCGGCCCGCTGCCGCCTCCTGCCCCGTGGGCACCGTTGCGAGCCACACCTGCCCCGAGACCTCGACGACGAGATAGGTCGCGTTCGGCGAAAGGGCGCTCTTGAGCAGGCGAGGGGTGATGACGCCCTGCGGCCCGATCAGCGAGCGATGCGTCGCCGGTGCCGCGAGCCGCCCGCGCCGTAGCAGCTCCGCGCCGGCCACCGCCGCCGCGTTGGCGTCGACGACCCGCTGGCTCACTGGTCCGAAGTGGATCCACCGCCCGTCGACCACGATGCCGGCGAGAGCCTCCTCGTCGCCGCTGAAGCGCGTGGCGTCGGTCCAGTGCGAGCCGTCCCACCACCGCAGGCGCCCGCGGCCGTCGTCGTACCACCCGGCCGCCGTGCCCGTCGAGACCGCCGGGGCGGCGTCGATGTGCAGCTCGGTGTCGCGCTCACCCAGGTCGATGTAGTGCTCGGTCCAGCGGGCGCCGTCCCACCAGCGCTGCTTCCCCGTGCCGTCGTCGTACCACCCGGCCGCCGCCTGCGTCGCCATGCCACGAGGGTACGTCGGGTCGGCATCGAGCGCACAGCCCGCGTCGACTGCCGGTCGGCACGAGAAGACACCGGATGCCGCGACCCGGCCGGGCCGCGGCATCCGCTGCTCTTCGCTCCTTACGCCGTCGCGTCGGCGCGCTTGGGCAGAACCCAGCCCGCGCGCGGGAAGTGGCACGTGTACCCGTTGGGGTAGGTGATCAGGTAGTCCTGGTGCTCGGGCTCGGCCTCCCAGAAGGGACCCTCGGGCTCGATCGTCGTGACGGCCTTGCCCGGCCAGAGGCCCGACGCGTCGACGTCGGCGATGGTCTCGCGGGCGACCTGCTCCTGCTCGGGCGAGAGCGGGAAGATCGCCGAGCGGTAGCTCGAGCCGATGTCGTTGCCCTGACGGTCCTTCGTCGACGGGTCGTGGATCTGGAAGAAGAACGCCAGGATGTCGCGATACGTCGTCGCGTTCGGGTCGAAGACGATCTCGACCGCCTCGGCGTGACCCGGGTGCTTGCGGTACGTGGCGTGGGCGTTCTCGCCGCCCGTGTAGCCCACGCGCGTGTCGAGCACGCCGGGCTGGCGGCGGATCAGGTCCTCCATGCCCCAGAAACATCCGCCCGCGAGGACGGCGGTCTCGGTGCCGGGAGTGCGGGTGATCTCTCCGGTGTCGAAAGGTCCGCTGGTCATGTGAGTCTCCTTCGTGGAGTGGTTCGTGGCCCGGAGATCAGTCTCTCAGGGATCCGACGGACGCGGCCGGCTGCGGCGTCATAGAGGTCAACGGCGACCGCGGTCCATTTGGTCCCGCGAAGCTGGGAGCGGGCCGTGAGTTGCGGTCGCGTGGCGCCGGCGCGGGACTCGCGGCCGCCCTCGCCGCGCCCGGAGCGAGGATGCTGATCAACGGCGCCGGCGGAGGGTCGGGCGCATTCATGGTGCAGCTCGCCGAAGCCGCCGGAGCGCACGTGACCGGAGTCGACAAGCCGGACGGTGCTGCGCATGGTCACGGTGGGCCCCCTCCTCGGGGCGCTCACCCGCCGCCGCCTCGGCCTGCTGATCGTGCGCCAGGGTCCGGCCGGCTTCGCGCCGGTCGCCGAGCGGTGCGCGGCCGGGGAGATCGACGTCCACATCGACCGCGTGTTCCCGCTCGAGGAGGTGGCGGCCGCGCTGGCATGGCACGGCGAGGGCCGCGCGCTCGGCAAGGTCGTCGTGCAGGTGCGCCCCGAGTGACCCGGCCCCGGCGGTTCATCTCCGTCGATCCGACGTC
>NZ_JSYE01000016.1:88427-108985 GCF_054824025.1 Microbacterium sp. HJ5 | reverse complement strand
GCCTCGGCAGCAGCCGGTTCCTCGGCGGGCGCCTCAGCAGCAGCCGGCTCCTCAGCAGCAGCCGGCTCCTCGACGGGCGCCTCAGCGGCCGGGGCCTCAGCGGCGTCCGCGGGCGCAGCGGCCTCGGTGGCGGTGGTGTCGACGTTCTCGACGGCCTCGGGCGCTTCCGCGCGCTCTTCGGCCGATGCGTCGGCGTGGATCTCGGAGATGGACTCCACGAGTTCTCCCTTGTCAAACGAATGGATATGCACGATCGCACGGGACGCGCTGTCAGCAGGCGTCTGCCCGACCCTTCGACGAACTCAAGGACCTTCGACGTGCTCGAGAACCGCGATGGCGCTCAGAGACCGTCAGCAGGATTTGGGGGGCCGTGCGGGGTTTCGCAGAATGCGAACGGAGGCCAGATTCACGACTTACGTGGAACCCTCCGCGTACTCCCTCACTGTAGCACCCTTGAAGTCGACGGCGAGCATGAGCGCCTCCCACGGGGTGTCGGTGACGGACTCGGCCAGTGCCGCGGCCTCCAGGCGGCGGCCGGGCCCGTCCGCGAGCACGAGCACGCTCGGGCCTGCGCCCGAGACGACGGCGGCGAAGCCGGCGGCCCGCAGCGCGCGCACGAGTGCGTCGGTCTCGGGCATCGCGCTCGCGCGGTAGTTCTGGTGAAGCTTGTCCTCGGTGGCCGCCTGCAGCAGCTCGGGGCTCTGGGTGAGCGCCGCGATGAGCAGGGCCGACCGCGAGACGTTGAACACGGCGTCCTCGCGCGGCACCTGCAGCGGCTGCAGGCTGCGCGCGACCTTGGTCGACATCGTGAACTCGGGCACGAAGACGAGGGGCGAGACGCCGCGGTGCACGAGGAGCTTCTTGTGCTGCGGCCCACCCTCGTCGACCCACGCGATCGTGAGTCCGCCGAACAGTCCGGGAGCGACGTTGTCGGGGTGGCCTTCGAGCTCCGTCGCGAGGCGCAGGAGCGTCTCGGGACCGAGTTCGACGTCGCCCTCGAGCAGCCCCCTGGCGGCCAGGATTCCCGACACGACGGCGGCGCCCGACGAGCCCAGTCCCCGCCCGTGCGGGATGACGTTGCGCGCGTGCAGGCGCAGTCCCGGCATCCGCCGCCCCACCGACTCGTACGTGTACGCGATCGCGCGCACGACCAGGTGGGAGGCGTCGCGCGGCACGTCGGCCGCACCCTCCCCCGTCACCTCGATCTCGAGCTCGCCCTCGGCCAGCGCGGTCACGTCGAGCTCGTCGTAGACGCTCAGCGCCAGCCCGAGCGTGTCGAAGCCCGGTCCGAGGTTCGCGCTCGTCGCAGGCACGCGCACGAGCACACGGCGTCCCGGAGCCGGGACGACGGCTGCGTTCACGCGGTCGCCCCGACGGGAGCGAGAGCGAGGACGGATGCCACTTCCGACGTCTCGGCGTCGACCACGGTGGGCTCGACCTGACTGCCGTCGGCGTTGCGGAGGGCCCACTGGGGGTCCTTGAGCCCGTGACCGGTGACGGTGAGCACGACGCGAGCGCCCTGCGGCACGACGCCGGCCTCGACGCGGTCGAGGAGTCCGGCGACGCTGATCGCCGACGCCGGCTCGACGAAGATGCCCACCTCGGACGAGAGCAGCTTCTGCGCGGCGAGAATGCGCGCGTCGTCGATCGCGCCGAAGTAGCCGTCGGTCGCCTGGCGCGCCTCGAGCGCGAGGTCCCACGACGCGGGGTTGCCGATCCGGATGGCGCTCGCGACGGTGTCGGGGTTCTTCACGACCTCGCCGCGCACGAGCGGCGCCGAGCCCTCGGCCTGGAAGCCGAACATGCGGGGCACGCGGGTCGAGACGCCGGCCTCGGCCTCTTCGCGATAGCCGCGGGTGTAGGCGGTGTAGTTGCCGGCGTTTCCGACGGGGATGAAGTGGAAGTCGGGTGCGTCGCCGAGCTGCTCGACCACCTCGTACGCGGCGGTCTTCTGACCGTCGATGCGGTCGGGATTGACCGAGTTGACCAGGTGCACCGGGTAGTTCTCGGCCAGCTCGCGCGCGATCTCGAGGCAGTCGTCGAAGTTGCCGCGGATCTGGATCAGCTGCCCGTTGTGGGCCACCGCCTGGCTGAGCTTGCCCATCGCGATCTTGCCCTCGGGCACGAGCACTGCGGCGGTGATGCCCGCGTGCGCCGCGTAGGCGGCGGCCGACGCCGACGTGTTGCCGGTCGACGCGCAGATGACGGCCTTGGCGCCGTGCTCGATCGCACGGGACACGGCGACG
Source organism: Microbacterium sp. HJ5 (assembly GCF_054824025.1). NCBI lineage: Bacteria > Bacillati > Actinomycetota > Actinomycetes > Micrococcales > Microbacteriaceae > Microbacterium > Microbacterium sp. HJ5. The sequence goes on along the minus strand of NZ_JSYE01000016.1, from coordinate 106,739 downwards.
GTCATGCCGCGGTCCTTGAACGAGCCGGTCGGGTTCATGCCCTCGAACTTCACCCAGACGTCGGCGCCGGTGCGGCGCGACAGGGAGGGGGCGGGCAGGAGCGGCGTGCCGCCCTCGCCCAGCGTGACGACAGTCGAGGCATCCGTGACGCCCAGACGATCCGCATATTCGCGCAGGACTCCGCGCCAGACGTGTGCCATGTCAGTCTCCTTCCACACGCAGGACCGAGACGACGCGCTCGACGACGCCGCTCGCGGCGAGACGGTCGACCGTCTCGCTGAGGTCCTGCTCCAAAGCCTTGTGCGTGCCGATCTCCAGGCGCGCGGTGCGGGCATCCTCGCCCGCGACGGTCTGCTCGACGGTCGCGATCGAGACGCGTCCGTCGCTGAGGATGCCCGCCACCGTGGCGAGCACGCCCGGCTGGTCGGCCACCTCGAGGGTGATCTGGTACCGCGTGGTGACGCGGCCGATGGGGACGATCGGCAGGTTCGCGAGCGTGGACTCGCCCACGCCCACGCCGCCGGCGATGTGACGGCGGGCGGCCGAGACGACATCGCCGAGCACCGCGGACGCGGTCTGCACGCCGCCCGCGCCGGCCCCGTAGAACATGAGGCTGCCGGCGGCCTCGGCCTGCACGAAGACGGCGTTGTTCGCGCCGTGCACGCTCGCGAGCGGGTGGGTGCGATCGATGAGCGCCGGGTAGACGCGGACGGAGATCTCCTCGCCCGAGTCGCCGCTGAGGCGCTCGCACACCGCGAGCAGCTTGATGACGTAGCCGGCGTGGCGCGCGGCATCCATCATCGTCTTGTCGATCGCCGTGATGCCCTCGCGGTGGACGGACTCGAGCGGCACGGTCGTGTGGAACGCCAGGCTCGCGAGGATCGCCGCCTTCTGCGCCGCGTCGTACCCTTCGACGTCGGCCGTCGGGTCCGCCTCGGCGTAGCCGAGGCGCTGGGCGTCGGCGAGCACGTCGCCGAACTCGGCGCCCTCGGTGTCCATGCGGTCGAGGATGTAGTTCGTCGTGCCGTTGACGATGCCCATGATGCGCTGCACGCGGTCGCCCGCGAGCGAGTCGCGCAGCGGGCGGATGATCGGGATCGCACCGGCGGCGGCGGCCTCGTAGTAGACCTCGGCGCCCACCTGATCGGCGGCGTCGAAGATCTCCGGGCCGTGGGTCGCGAGGAGCGCCTTGTTGGCCGTCACGACGTCGGCGCCCGAGTTGATCGCCTGCAGCAGGTACTCGCGGGCCGGCTCGATGCCGCCCATCAGCTCGATGACGATGTCGGCGCCCACGATGAGGGACTCGGCATCGGTCGTGAGCAGCTCCCGCGGCAGCTCGACGTCGCGCTGGGCGTCGAGGTCGCGCACGGCGATGCCGACGAGCTCGAGGCGTGCTCCGGCGCGGTCGGCCAGTTCGTCAGCGTGCTGCCGCAGCAGCGACGCGACCTGCGAGCCCACGGCTCCGGCGCCCAGCAGCGCGACGCGAAGACGGCGGTAGTCGGTCATGCGTTCCCTTCCTCGGCGGTGAGGCCGGCGTCGCGTGCGAGCAGGTCGTCGATCGACTCCCCGCGCACGATGACGCGCGCCTCTCCCCCGCGGAGCGCCACGACGGGCGGGCGGGGGACGTAGTTGTAGTTGCTCGCGAGCGAGAAGCAGTACGCGCCGGTCGCCGGCACCGCCAGCAGGTCGCCGGGCGCCACGTCACCGGGCAGGTACTCGGCGTCGACGACGACGTCGCCGGACTCGCAGTGCTTGCCGACCACGCGCGCGAGGGCGGGCGGGGCCTCGCTCGTGCGCGACGCGATCCGTGCCGAGAACTCCGCCCCGTAGAGGGCGGGGCGGGCGTTGTCGCTCATGCCGCCGTCGACGCTCACGTAGAGCCGCTGGCCGCCGTCCACCTCGACGGGCTTGGTCGTGCCGACCTCGTACAGTGTCACGCCGGCCCGGCCCACGATCGCGCGGCCCGGTTCGAATGCGAGGTTGGGCATCGGGATGCCGCGCACCTCGCACTGCCGCGCGACGGCGTCGGCGATCCCCATCGCCAGCTCTTCGATCGGGGTCGGGTCGTCGACCGACGTGTAGGCGATGCCGAAGCCCCCGCCGAGGTTGAGCACCGGCAGCTCTCCGCCGGCGCGGAGCTCGGCGTGGAGCTCGACGATCCGGGAGGCGGACTCCTCGAAACCGGCGGTGCCGAAGATCTGCGATCCGATGTGGCAGTGCAGGCCCACGAGGTCGAGCCCTGGCAGTTCCCGGATGCGGGATGCCGCGGCCGCGGCATCCGTCAGCGTGAAGCCGAACTTCTGGTCCTCGTGCGCCGTCGCCAGGAAGCTGTGGGTCTCGGCGTGCACGCCGCTGTTGACGCGGAGCAGCACCGACTGGCGCACGCCGCGCCGGTCGACGATCGCGGCGAGACGCTCGATCTCGATGAGGCTGTCGATGACGATCGAGCCGATGCCCGCGGTCACAGCGGCCTCGAGCTCGGCGACGCTCTTGTTGTTGCCGTGGAAGCCCAGCCGAGCCGGGTCGGCGCCCGCGGCGAGCGCGACGGCGAGCTCTCCCCCGGTGCACACGTCGAGGGCGAGACCCTCGTCGGTCACCCAGCGGACGACCTCGACGCTCAGGAACGCCTTGCCGGCGTAGTAGACGCGCGCCTGCACACCGTGCAGAGCGGCCGCCGCACGGAACGCATCCAGGGTGCGCCGCGCGCGGGCGCGGACCTCGTCCTCATCGAGCACCCACAGGGGGGTGCCGAACCGTTCGCGCAGCTCCGTCGCCGGGATGCCGCCGAGGATCAGCACGCCGTCTCCGTCGCGTGCCGCGTTCTCAGGCCATACGAGCGGGGCGAGCGCGTTCGCGTCGTCGGGCTCGACCAGCCATGCCGGTGCCAGGGTGCGGGACTGCGAAGGGGCGGACACGGGGAGGACCAATCGGTTCGAGCTGCGACGCTGGGCCGCCCGGGACGATTCGGATCGGCGCGAATGATCACGGCAGACGCGCGTCGCGCACTCGATCCGGCGGCGGCGGGGACCCGGGAGTCCCCGCGTCGGACGGTGCTTTGCAGTCTAGGGCACACCCCATGCCGGGCCCGTGATGTGTGACGCCGTGCGCTGCCGCGTCACTCGCACGTGCCGTTGGCCTGCAGGGCGGGATCGGTCACGATGCCGCCGTCCACATCGGCGTCCGCCACGAGGACGTCGCCGTCGACGCGGACGTCGGTCAGCGTCACGCCCGCCGGGATGTACTGCGCCAGACACACCGACCAGTCGCGCACCACGACGTCGGCGAGCGCCCCGAACTGCTCGGAGAGCGCCGCGGCGTCGATCTGCGCGCCGGCGAGCTCGAACGAGGTGGGTGTCAGCACCAGGTCGCCTTCTGCGACGGACGGCGTGAGCGAGACGGCGACGGGGAACCCGACCCCGAACAGCTGCAGCTCGGTCGCCGCCGTGACATCGGGCTCGGCGAGCGCCACCGTGTCGGCGGGGAAGTCCTCGATCGTCGACAGCAGGCTCTCGAGCTGCGCCTCGTCGAGCGTCACCGTGGCCGTCGCGCCGCCCATGTCGACACCCTCGCGGATCGGCACGTCGGTGGCCGTCACGGTCACATCGCCCTCGAACTGGCCGACCGGCACGTCCTCGGACGACACCGTCACCTCATCGAGCGTCCCACTGATCAATTGCGGGATCAGCACGCCGGGCACCACCACGTCGACCTCGTGGCCCGCGGGCAGTGCCAGCCGGTCGGAGACCTCCTGCTTGATGGTGCGCGTGACGACGTCGCGCGCGAACGCCTCAGCCGCGAACCAGGCGATCACCAGCAGCAGGACGATCACGCCGAGGGCGACCAGCCAGGGCCACGCGCGACGACGGCGGCGCGGCCGCTCGCCCGGCTCCCAGTCGGGAAGCGGCTGGGTCGGCATCGTGTCGCCGTGGCTCATCGCTACATCCGTTCCGGCGCACCCACGCCGAGCAGGTCGAGGCCGTTGCGCAGCACCTGGCCGGTGGCATCGTTGAGCCACAGCCGGGTGCGGTGCACCGCCTCGACGGGTCCGTCGCCGAGCGGGATCACGCGGCAGCTGTCGTACCACCGGTGGTAGAGGCCCGCGAGCTCCTCGAGGTACCGCGCGACGCGGTGCGGCTCGCGCACCTCGGCGGCGAAGGCCACGATGCGCGGGAACTCCTGGAGCGCGCCGAGCAGCGCTGACTCCGTCTCGTGCTCGAGCAGCTCGGGAGCGAACTCCGAGCGGTCGACACCGGATGCCGCGGCGTTGCGCCCCACGTTGTGCGTGCGCGCATGCGCGTACTGCACGTAGAACACGGGGTTGTCGTTGGTGCGCTTGCGGAGGATCTCGGGATCGAGGGTGAGGGGCGAGTCGGCCGGGTAGCGACCGAGCGAGTAGCGCAGCGCGTCGGTGCCGAGCCACTCGCGCAGATCGTCGAGCTCGATGATGTTGCCCGCACGCTTCGAGAGGCGCGCGCCGTTCACCGACACGAGCTGCCCGATGAGCACCTCGATGTCCTTCTCGGGGTCGTCGCCCGCCGCACCGGCCAGCGCCTTGAGGCGGTGGACGTAGCCGTGATGGTCGGCGCCGAGGAGGTAGATCTTGTGGGCGAAGCCGCGGTCGCCCTTGTTCAGGTAGTACGCGGCGTCGGCGGCGAAGTACGTGTACTCGCCGTTGGAGCGGCGGATGACGCGGTCCTTGTCATCGCCGAAGTCGGTCGTGCGCACCCACACGGCGTCGTCCTCGTCGAACACGTGACCCTGCTCGCGTAGGCGGTCGACGGCTTCGTCGACGAGGCTCGGCTCGCCGTTGGGGCCCTTGGCGTGCAGGGTGCGCTCGCTGAAGAAGACGTCGAAGTGCACGTTGAACTTCTCGAGGGATGCCTGGAGGTCACCCAGCTGCAGCTCGTAGCCCTTGTCGCGCGCGACGGTCAGCTGCTCATCGTCGGAGCGGTCGAGCAGATCGGGCACGGCCGCGCGCACGCGGTTGGCCAGGTCGTCGATGTACGAGCCCGGGTAGCCGTCCTCGGGCGTCGGCTCGCCCTTCGCGGCGGCGAGCACGGAGCGGCCGAAGCGCTCCATCTGGGCGCCGGCGTCGTTGATGTAGAACTCGCGCACGAGCGTCGCACCGCTCGCGAGCAGCAGACGTGCGATGGCGTCGCCGAGAGCCGCCCACCGCGTGTGGCCGATGTGCATCGGGCCGGTGGGGTTGGCGCTGACGAACTCGAGGTTGATGGTGTTGCCGCGCTGCGACTCGTTCGTGCCGAACGCTGCCCCGGCGTCGACGATGGTCTTCGCCAGGGAACCCGCGGCCGCGGCATCCAGTCGGATGTTGATGAAGCCCGGACCGGCGACCTCGACGCTCGCGACGCCGTCGACGGCAGCGAGGCCGTCGGCGATCTCCGCGGCGAACTCCCGCGGGTTCACCCCGACGACCTTGGCCAGCTTGAGAGCGGCGTTGGAGGCCCAGTCGCCGTGGTCGCGGTTCTTCGGCCGCTCGAGGGGCAGGTCGGCGGCGGTGAGCCCGTCGGCCGCACCGGGTCGTCGCGCCGCGGCGAGAGGGGCGACGACGGACAGCAGCGCGGCGGAGAGGGCTTCGGGATCCATAGCCGGACCAGTCTAGTTCGCGCCCGCGCGGCTCCTGATCGGTGTCAGGCGAGCTGGACGAGCTCGAGGAAGTCGTCGGCGGACGGATCGTCGGATGCCGGTGCCGGCGTCTCAAGGCCGTCGAGAGCCGCCGGGGTGAGACCGTCGACACCCTCGACGTCGTCGGGCACGGTCCACGCGTCGACGCGCATGCGCTTGAGGCCGACGTAGCCGCCGTGGTAGCTGAGGAACGCGCAGTCGGCGGCGTCGCGACCGGTGGCGATGCGCACGAGCGACCGGCGGTTCGCGAGGCGCGTGCCGTCGATGACGTACCAGGCGCCGTCGAGGTAGGCCTCGGCGACGGCGTGGAAGTCCATGGGCTGCAGCCCGGGGGCGAAGCACGCGGCGTAGCGGGCGGGCATGTCCATCGCGCGGAGGAGGGCGATGACGACGTGGGCGTAGTCGCGGCAGACGCCCTGACCGGTCATGAGGGTGGTCACGGCGCTGTCGGTGCCCTGGCTGAGACCCGGGGTGTACGTCGTGCTCGTGGCGACGAACTCCGACACCGCCGCGATGAGGTCGTGGCCCTGCAGCCCCTTGAACTGACGGCGGGCCTGCTGGAAGACCTCGTCGGACTGGCAGTAGCGGCTCGGGCGCAGGTAGGTGATGGCCTCGAGGTCGCTCGTGCGGGCGCTCGCCGCCTGGCCGTCGACCGTCGCCTCGTAGCGCACGTCGAGGCGTCCGGCCTCGCCGAGCAGGCGGTGCAGGCGGCTGCCCGACTGGTCGACGATCTCGGTCGGGGTGTAGGTGCGATCGCCCTGCGTGAAGGTCAGCTGCTCGCCCACCAGGGGGTTTCCCTGGGCCGCCGTGATCTGGAAGATGAGGTCGACGGACGACCCCAGTTCGAGGTCGAGTTCGGCGGTCACGACGCGTTGCACCGAAGTATCCTCGCATGCCCGGGAGGCTGCTTCCTGCGCGTGTGCACAACGTGTGCGGATGGCCCGGACACAGGGGGCTCCGCTCAGGATTCGCGCGGCGTTTCCCCACGTTTTCATGCCGCGTTCGGAGCGTCGGGATTCGTGCCGTACCCTCGGTCCATGCACGCGCCCGGACGCCCCCGCGCACGGCGTCCGTGGCTGTCGCTCGTCGGCGCCGCGCTCGCCGTCGCCGCCGTCTGCGCGCTCGGCGTCTGGCGACCGTGGGTGGTGCCATCGGCGCCCATCGCCGGCGACGACATCGCGCCCCCCGCCGCGGCGGCGCCCGCCGCGCTCGTCCTGCCCGAGCGGCCCCGCGTGCTCGTGTTCGGCGACTCGTGGGTCTACGGCTCCGCCGCCTTCGTGCCCACGCTCGGCTTCGCCTATCTGCTGGGCGACGACCTCGGGTGGGACACCCGCGTCGACGGGGTGCGCGGGAGCGGCTACCTCAAGCCCGGGCTCGACGGCGGCTCGTACCCCGAGCGTGCCGAGGCGCTCGATCCCGCGCTCGACCCCGACCTCATCATCATCGAGGGCACGATCAACGACCGCCGCCTGCCCGCCGAGGGCTACCGCGAAGCAGTCTCCGGGGTGTGGGACAGGTTCGAGGCCGTCTACCCCGACGCGGCCATCGTGATCCTCGGACCGGCGCCCCAGGTGCTGCCGGTCGAACCCGCCACCGCGCGCATCGACGACGACCTCGCGGCGCTGGCCGCCGAGCGCGGCTGGTGGTACATCTCCCCCGTCGACGACGACTGGATCACCCCGGCCAACTACCTCGATGTCATCGACACGGGCCCGATGGCGCGCAACCACCCGTCCACGGCCGGCCACGAGTACCTCGCGGAGCGTGTGGCGGCCGCGCTCGAGAGCATGACCGAGGCGACGGATGTCGTCGCCGACGCCCCTCTCGATGGTTCGGTCACCGGCCCCTGACGTCACTGGGCGCCTGCTCGCGGGTGGTAACCTCGTTCGGCACGCCTCCGTAGCTCAGGGGATAGAGCGTTGGTTTCCGGTACCAAAGGTCGCAGGTTCGATTCCTGTCGGGGGCACGAGATAAATCCCAGGTCAGCCTGGGATTTTTTCTATGCCCGCGCGCGGAGCTGAGGTTTCGGGGGCGTTTTGTCCACACGTCGTGAGATTTCATGTGATTTCGGGCGAAGCCGAACGAATCTCGGAACCTCCATCACCTTCTCCCCGTGCGGACGAGATGGTCGTAAACGAGGCGCACGGCAACTGCGCCGTCACCGACGGCGGATGCGACCCGCTTCACGGAGCCGCTGCGCACGTCACCGATGGCGAACACGCCGTCGCTCGAGGTCTGGAACATCGTGGCGCCTGCCGGACCGACGCCGGTGACGACGAACCCCCGTTCGTCGAGTTCGACCGCGCCCTCGAGCCAGCGGGTGTGCGGCTCCGACCCGATCAGCACGAAGAGGGCCGTCGATCTGAGAGATCGGCGCTCGTCGGTTCTCACGTTGCGGACGACGACCTCCTCCAGGCGCTCCTCGCCGCGCAGCTCGGACACCTCGCAGTCGCTCCATACGTGGATGCGGGGGGCCGCGCTGATCCGTTCCGCCAGATAGCGGGACATGTCACGGCTCAGGTCGTGGTGGCGAATGACGAGGTAGACATCAGTAGCGGTGCGTGCCAAGAACGTGGCCGCCTGCCCGGCGGAGTTGCCGCCCCCGACGACGACGACGGGGTGCCCCTGGCACATCCGAGCCTCGAACTGGGTGGCGGCGTAGTAGACGTGGGGGCCCTCGAACCGGTCCATGCCGAGCACGCTGAGACGGCGGAATCGCACTCCGGTGGCGACCATCACGGTGTGCGCCTCGACGCGAGCCCCGTCGGTCAGCCCGATGGCGAAATGGCCATCGGTGCGGGCGAGCGATTCCGCTTCGCCCGGGATCATGAAGGTGGCGCCGAACTTCCGGGCCTGGACAACCGCTCGGTCGGCGAGCTCGGCGCCCGAAACACCGGCCGGAAACCCGAGATAGTTCTCGATCTGGGACGACGTGCCCGCTTGACCTCCCGTCGCCATCGCGTCGAGCACGATCGTGGACAGGCCTTCCGAAGCCGCCGCCACCGCGGCGGCAAGGCCGGCCGGCCCCGCGCCGACGACCGCGATGTCGACGGCATCGCTCGGAGGTGCGTTCTCGCGAAGCCCCAGCAGCTCCGCAAGTTCGGTGTTGCTGGGATTGCGCAGCACCGTGCGTCCCTTCCAGATGACGATCGGCGTCTGGTCGGGCGAGATGTCGAACGCGCGAAGAGTGCTCTCGGCCGCGGGGTCCTCCTCGAGATCCTCCCAGCGGTAAGGCACGCGGTTGCGGCTGGCGAAATCCCTCAGCCGGCGTGTGTCGGCAGAGAACCGCGATCCGATGATGCGCAGCCCGATGCCCAGGTCGGTGTGGATGCTCCGTCGAAGGATGAAGGCCCGCAAGATGAGGTCGCCCAGCGCTTGGTTCGGGGTGACGGCCTCTTTGACCCGGTCGTATGCGATCTCCAGAACCTCGACGTCGGTCTGGGCGACGGCGGTGACGTAGGCGGCCTGACCCGTCAGCATCGACAGATCCCCGACGAAGCGCCCCCGCCCGTGGACGGCGATGACTCGCGGCGGGCCGCCCGGGTCGTCCTCCGGAACGACCCGGACCTTCCCGTCCAGGACGACGAACAGACCGCAGTCGCGGTCGCCGGCGCAGAACAGCATCGCCCCTTCGGCCAGCCGCTTGACGTCGCCGTACGGACGGAGCAGCATGATCTGCTCGGCCGAGAGCCGAGGGTAGGCTCCGCTGGTGTCAGGGGTCTCGGGCAGGTCGGCCAGCTCGGAATCAGACGAACTGCTCGTCGGCATAGCACCACCTCCAGCTCTCCCCCGGTTCGATGGAACGCACGATGACGTGGCCCGTCGTGGCGGCGTGTGCGCGCGCGTGACGCATCGGCGATGAGTCGCAACAGCAGATCTCGCCGCAGGTGAGGCACTGCCGCAGGTGCACCCACGGGGTCCCGAGGCGGAGGCACTCCTCGCACCCTCGGGATCGGGGCGGCCCCACCGGTCGCACGAGCACCAGGTGCGCGTCCTGCACGACCCGCCCCGCGCCCCCGATCATCGCCGATCCCCGGTCGTCGCGTCGCTCGTCGCCGGCGGCTCAGCCCCGCCAGTGGGCAGATACTGTGTGAGCCAGGTGCGCAGGACGTGTGCGGGTGCGGCGCCGACCTGCTTGGCGACCACCTCTCCCCCGCGCATGAGCAGCAGCGTCGGGATCGCCTGGATATCGAAGCGGCGACTCACCTCCGGCGCCTCGTCCGCGTTGACCTTCACGAGCTTCAGGCGTCCCGCCAACTCGATCGCCAACTGCTCCAGCGCCGGGCTGACCATCCGGCAGGGCCCGCACCAGGGTGCCCAGACATCGACCAGCACGGGCAACCTGGACTCGTCGACCACGGCCGCGAAGTCCGGGCTGGACGTGTCGACCACCCAGGGCAGCGGCCGGTGGCAGTTGCCGCATCGGGGTGACCCTGCCGCGACGGCGGGCACCCGGTTCTTCGTGCTGCAATGCGGGCAGACGACGACCCTGGACACCTTCTGCTGAGTGCTCATGCTGCGGCCGCATGATCTTCAGGTCGCCCCGGCACGACGGTGAGTTCGCCATCGACCACGTCGATCACGATGGTGGAGTCATCCGACAGGTCGCCTCGCACGAGTGCACGCGCGACGCGCGTCTCGACTTCGCGCGAGATGAACCGCCGCAGCGGGCGTGCGCCGTACGCCGGGTCGAATCCCTCCTCCGCCAGGAACCGCCGCGCCCGCTCCGTGGCATCCATGGTGATCCGCTGCTCCGTCAGCCGTTGCCGCAGCTCGTCGAGCTGGAGGTCGACGATGCGCTCGATCTCGGCGAACGTGAGCGGCTTGAACAGCACGATCTCGTCGATCCGGTTCAGGAACTCGGGCCGGAAATGAGATCGCAGCGCACTCATCACCTGCGTGCGGGCCTCCGGCTGCACATCGCCGTCTCGTGTGACCCCCTCGAGCAGGTATTCCGAGCCGAGGTTCGAGGTCATGATGATGACGGTGTTGCGGAAGTCGACGGTGCGCCCGTGGGAGTCGGTGAGACGGCCGTCGTCGAGCACCTGCAGCAGGATGTTGAAGACGTCCACGTGGGCCTTTTCGATCTCGTCGAGCAGCAGCACCGAATAGTGCTTGCGGCGAACCGCCTCGGTGAGCTGACCGCCCTCCTCGAATCCCACATATCCGGGCGGCGCCCCCACGAGCCGGCTCACCGTGTGCCGTTCCTGGTACTCGCTCATGTCGATGCGGATGATGTTCTCCTCGCTGTCGAACAGCGCCTCCGCGAGCGCTTTTGCCAGCTCCGTCTTGCCGACGCCCGTCGGACCGAGGAAGACGAAGGAGCCGATCGGGCGGGTCGGGCTCTTGATGCCGGAACGCGCCCGGATGACAGCATCCGTCACCAGCTGCACGGCCTCGTCCTGGCCGATCACCCGCTCGTGGAGCAGCTCGTCGAGGCGGAGGATCTTCGCGCGCTCGCCCTCCTGGAGTCGACTCACCGGGATACCCGTCCACTGGGCGACGATCGAGGCGATCTCGTCGGCGGTGACGACCTCGCGCAGCAGACGTCTCATGCCCTGCTTGGCCTCGAGTCGCTCTTCGCTTGCCTTGAGGCGACGTTCGAGTTCGGGGAGCTTGCCATGCCGCAGGCTCGCGGCCCTGTTGAGGTCGTACTCGCGTTCGGCTCGTTCGCTCTCCAGTCGCACCTGCTCGATCTCACGCCGCAGCGCCTGCACTTCACGCAGCGCCTGACGCTCCGCTTCCCACTGCGCGCGCATCGCGTCGGATTCAGCCCTGAGATCGGCCAGTTCTTTGCGCAACTCCTCGAGTCGACGCAGGCTCGCGGCATCCGTCTCTTGAGCGAGCGCGGCCTCCTCGATCTCGAGACGGGTCACACGACGGGTGAGCTCGTCCAGTTCCGACGGCATCGAGTCGATCTCGGTGCGCAGCATCGCGCAGGCCTCATCGACGAGGTCTATGGCCTTGTCGGGCAGGAATCGCTCCGAGATGTAGCGGTGGCTCAAGCTCACGGCCGCCACCAATGCACCGTCGTGGATCTTGACGCCGTGGAATACTTCGAACCGCTCGCGCAGCCCCCGCAGGATCGAGAGCGCGTCCTCGACGCTCGGCTCGTCGACCAGCACGGGCTGGAACCGGCGCTCGAGCGCCGCATCCTTCTCGATGTGGGTGCGGTACTCGTCGAGCGTCGTCGCGCCGATCATGTGCAACTCTCCGCGGGCGAGCATGGGCTTGAGGATCTGGCCCGCGTCCATCGCGCCTTCCGTCGCGCCGGCTCCGACCACCGTGTGAAGCTCATCGACGAACAGCAGGATGTTCCCCTCGGCTGCCAGCACCTCGTTGAGGACGGCCTTGAGTCGCTCCTCGAACTCGCCGCGGTACTTCGCCCCGGCGACGAGCGAGGCAAGATCCAGTGCGAACACGCTCTTCCCGCGCAGACCCTCGGGCACGTCGCCGTGGTGGATGCGTTGGGCCAGTCCCTCGACGATCGCCGTCTTGCCCACTCCGGGCTCACCGATCAGCACCGGGTTGTTCTTGCTCTTGCGGGAGAGGATCTGGACGGTGCGGCGGATCTCGGCATCCCGGCCGATCACGGGCTCGAGCCGCCCCGCGGCCGCATCGGCGACGAGGTCGCGGCCATATTTCCCGAGGGCCTCGTAGGTTCCCTCCGGAGTCGCGGACGTGACCCGCTGCGACCCCCTCACTGCGGTCAGGGTCTCGAGGAACGAGTCGCGCGTGACGCCGTGCTGCGCGAGCACCCGGCCTGCCGCCGAGCTGGATCCTTCGTCGAGGAGCGCGATGACAAGGTGCTCGACGGAGACGTACTCGTCCTTCAGGCGGCGTGCCTGCTGATCGGCAGCGTCGAGGATGCGGTTCAGCCGCTGAGTGACGAACACCTTGCCGGGCTCGACACCCGACCCCGTGACCCGCGGCCGCTTCTCGAGCTCGGCCGTCAGGTCCTCCCTGAGCCGGTCGACGTCGGCACCGGCCCGAGCGAGCAGGGGCAGCACCAGTCCGTCGCTCTGCTCCATCAGGGCGAGCAGGAGGTGCTCGCCATCCACTTCCTGATGTCCGAACCGCAGCGCCTTCGTCTGCGCGTCGTGCAGTGCCTCCTGCGACTTCTGCGTGAGTCTGTTCAGGTCCATCGACGTCCCCTCTCTGAGTGCGAGCGCCGTTGAGATCTCTCGAGATCGGAGATCCGGTCAAGCAGATCCATCACGAGGCCGAGCGACGCGTAGGTGATGTTCAGGCGCAGGTGCAGCCGCTGGATCTTGGCCATCTCCCGAACCTGGGAAGGGTCGAACCAGAGGTTCCCCTCGGCGTCCCGGGCGATCTCTAGCAGGCCCAGCGCCACCAGCCTCCGAATCAGGTCGGGGTGCACACCGGTGATGCGGGCGTAGCTGTCGAGGCTCAGCCGGTAAGGACGCGCCAGGGGCGATTGCGTTCCTGCGGTCAGGTCGGTCATGGTGCGCTCCGCGGGTCGAACGTCGATTCCCTGCCGAGCTGCTCGAACAGTCGGCGTTCCTGTTGCGACAGCGCCTTGGGGACCCTGATCTGGGCTTCGGCGTACAGGTCGCCCGGCTTTCCGCGACTGTTCGGCAGCCCGCGGCCCTTCAGACGCAGTCGCCGGTGACTGGAGGTGCCGGCGGGTACTTTGACGGTGGCCTGACCTCCCGGCGTCTCGATCGGCAATGAAGAGCCGAGCGCCGCCTCCCATGGTGCGATGGGCAGCATCACATGCACGTCTCGACCGTCCGTCCGATAGCGCGGATGAGGCGCGATGCGCACGATGAGGTACAGGTCGCCGGGCGCTCCGCCACCCGACCCCTGGCCGCCCTGTGCGCGCAGCCGGATCCTCTGACCGTCCACGACACCGGCGGGGATGTCGACGTCGATGGTGCGCTGGCCATCGGCTCCACTGATCGAGAGCGTGCGGCGGGTTCCGGTGTATGCCTCTTCGACAGTCACCTCCACCTCCGTCTCCTGGTCGGAGCCGTCCACTCGACCCCACCCGCCCCGGCCGCGTCCCCGTGAGCCGAACATGCCGCCCAGCAGATCCTCCAGATCGACGTCGCCGACCGACCCTGAGTACTCGAATCCGCCCGGGGCACCGTTGCCGGGGCGACCCCTCGCACCCCCGCCTCCGAAGCCCGCTCCCGCCGAGGCGCGTGACCGCCGGTAGGCGTCGGGGTCGACGTCTGCGCCGACGCGGCGGAAGTCCGGTCCGAAGCCGTCGTATCGCTTGCGCTGATCGGGGTCGGAGAGCACGTCATACGCCTCGGAGAGCTCCTTGAACCGGTCTTCCGCGCCGGGATCCTTGTTGATATCGGGATGCAGCTTGCGGGCGCGGCTGCGATAGGCCCGTTGGATCTCGGACTGATCGGCATCGCGGGAGACGCCGAGGACCTCATAGGCGTCCCGGGCCATTACTCGCTCCTGGTCGCCACGATCACCGACGCCGGCCGGAGGATCTCGGCATCGGCACCGTATCCGGGCAGGACGACGTGCGCGACGGTGCCGGGAACCAGGTCCGGATCCGTGACGGTGCCGACGGCGTCGTGATGAGCCGGGTTGAACGGCTTCCCGGCCTCATCGTCGCGCCGAGGGAACCCGAGGTCGGCGAGCACGGCGAGAGCCTGCTGGTGCACGGCGCGCACCCCTTCGGCGATCACATCGGCGTCGGCGGAGGCGTGGTCCAGGGCGCGCTCGAGGTTGTCGACGACCGGGAGCCAGCGCGACGCCACCGACGCCCGCTCCTGTTCGCGGGCACGGATCACGTCTCTCACGCTGCGTTTGCGGAAGTTGTCGAGCTCCGCAGCTGTGCGACGCCACGAGTCCTGCAGGTCGGCGATCTGCTGAGCAGCCTCATCCTCACCGCCGGCGCCCTCCGCCCCGACGACCTCACCCTCGGGCACCTCGCGTTCGGACATGCTGGCATCCCTCAGTGAGCGGTGAACTCGGCGTCGATCACATCATCGGCGTCGTCATCCGCCCGGGCCTCGCCGGGCGACGCTCCCGCGGGACCGGGGCCGGCCTGGCTCCCCACGGATGCACGCAGCGCCTGCACCATCTGATGCATCTCCCCCGCAAGCGAGCGGAGGCGATCGATCGGGGTCTGCGCGTCAAGAGCAGCACGCGCCTCAGTCACCAGCATCTCGGCCCGAGCACGATCGTGCTCTGCGACCTCGTCGCCGGCTTCCTTCAGCGTGCGCTCCACCTGGTAGGTCACGGAGTCGAGCTCGTTCCGGGCGTCCACGAATTCGCGAAGCTGCGCGTCCTCGCTTCGGTGCGCCTCGGCATCCGAGACCATGCGCTCGACATCCTCGGGCGTGAGTGTCGAGGTCTCGCTGATCGTGACCTGCTGCTCGGTCCCTGTGTCTTTGTCCTTCGCCGAGACGTGGAGGATGCCGTTCGCGTCGATGTCGAAGGTGACCTCGATCTGCGGCTCGCCTCGCGGGGCGGGCCGGATGTTCTCCAGGCGGAACCGCGCGAGCACTCGGTTATCGCTGGCGCGTTCGCGCTCGCCCTGGAGGACGACCACGTCGACCGCCTGCTGGTTGTCTTCGGCGGTGCTGAACAGCTCGGTTCGACGTGCCGGGATCGTGGTGTTGCGTTCGATGACCTTGGTCATCACGCCACCCTGCGTCTCGAGCCCGAGCGAGAGCGGCGTGACGTCGAGGAGCAGGACGTCCTCGACATCGCCCTTGATGATCGCGGCCTGGACGGCTGCGCCCAGCGCGACGACCTCGTCGGGGTTGACGGTCATGTTGGGTTCTTTGCCGCCCGTCATCCGACGAACCAGTGCCTGCACCGCGGGGATGCGAGTGGAACCGCCGACGAGGATGACCTCATCGATGTCATCGGCGGTGACTTTCGCGTCATCCAGCGCCTGCTTCACCGGGCCCATGCAGCGTTCGACCAGGTCCGCGGTCAACTGCTCGAAGGTCGAGCGCATGAGGTTGACGTTCAGATGCTTCGGCCCAGAGGCATCCGCCGTCACGAAGGGCAGGTTGACCGCCGTCTGCGTGACGGCCGACAACTCCACCTTTGCCTTCTCGGCCGCTTCGAACAGGCGCTGCAGGGCTTGTGGATCCTGCCGCAGGTCGACGCCGACATCCTTTTTGAACTCCTCCGCCAGGTGGTCGACGATTCGCCGGTCGAAGTCGTCCCCGCCGAGGTGGGTGTCGCCGGCAGTCGACCGGACCTCGACCACCCCTTCACCGACGGTGAGGAGGCTGACGTCGAAGGTTCCACCGCCCAGGTCGAAGACGAGGATCGTCTCGTTCTCGAGCTTCTGCATCCCGTATGCCAAGGCCGCAGCGGTCGGTTCGTTGATGATGCGGAGCACCTCGAGTCCAGCGATCTTGCCTGCGTCCTTCGTGGCCTGCCGTTGGGCGTCATTGAAGTGCGCAGGCACGGTGATCACCGCATCGGTGACCCGCTCGCCGAGCGCCTTGCCCGCGTCCTCCGCCAGCTTGCGCAGGACCTGCGCCGAGATCTCCTCCGGAGCGTACAGCTTGCCGTGGACCGAGAACCTGACCGCCCCGTCGGGGCCGGACACCACGTCGTACGAGACGGTATGGATCTCGCTCTGAACCTCGTCGTACTTCCGTCCGACGAAGCGCTTGGCCGAGTAGATCGTGCCCTTGGGATTCATGATCGCCTGGCGCCGGGCCATCTGGCCCACGAGACGTTCACCGTTCTCCAGGAACCCGACGACAGAGGGCGTCGTCCGGTTCCCCTCGGCATTGGCGATGATCTGGGGCTGCCCGCCCTCCATCACCGCGATCACCGAGTTGGTCGTTCCCAGGTCGATACCGACGGTCCTGCCCATGAGATGCTCCGTTCGCTCGGCGGCTTCTCTGGCCATGGTCACGCCGGCACGGGACCCGGGGCATCCCGTGAACGGGGGCACTTGCCGAGTGTCGAGCTCTCAGCGACCAGCCTCCCCCGGCGGCCGGTGCGCGTCCGGCGGGTCGTGGCGGAACGAGAGGACGGCGAGCTCCGCTCGGGAGTGGATGCCGAGCTTCAGGTAGATGTGCTTGAGGTGTGCGTCCACGGTGTGGGGCGACACGATCAGCTCCTCTGCCGTCGCTCGGTTCGTCATCCCCATACCGATGAGCCCGGCGACTCTCACCTCGGTGCCCGTGAGCGACCGCCAGAGATCCGGCTCTGGCGCTCGACCTGCCGGGGCGATCGGGGCGACGCCTTGCGGGTTGTAGAGCACCATCCCATCGACCACGGTCCTGGAGTGGACCCTCAGCACGTCCCCGATCACCCCCATCCCGAAGAGTCGCACGTCGTAGAGACACAGGAAGATGGTGGGCAACTCGGCCAGGATCCGGATCACGGCCGACTCATAGACGAAGATCTCGCTCGCCCCCGTCTCCCCCCAGGCGTGTGCGGGTGTCTGGCCTGCCGCGCGAAGCAGCGGACGTCCGCCGACCTCGGGCGACACGGGGTGCGGGACGAGGTTCACGATGCGCTGCTGCGGCGACAGGCCCCCGGAGTGAAGAAAGGCGTCGGGCGCTGAGTGCATGTCAAGTCCGCTCAGCCGGCGGCTGTCCTCCGCGACACCCGCTCCTCGGTACGCACGTTGCCGCACGCCGGCGGGTTCGATCTCGTCGATGAAGCAGACGCAGTGGTCGCCGTGACGGAGGCCCTCTTGCAGGAACCACACCAGCAGGCGGTCCCGCTCGATGGGTCCCGAGAAGAGAGCGCAGACATGCACCCCGGGGTAGACCTCGTCGACGCCCGGGATCCCCATGAGCAGCTCACTCATCGGGCACTGCCCCGAGTCGCGCCATGTGCTGACACTGCAGCGTTGCACCACCCTGGTCACGGGGGTTGCCTTGTGCGGGGCGGAGGAGTAGGTCCCGCGGATGCGGCGGCTGACGACGCGCCCAGGCGCTCTAGGTGTACCTGGCGGAGACGTTGGTGACGTTCTTGTGAGGTGAGGAGACCTCCTGGCTTAGTGGAGCTGTCTAGTTCTTCACGGCCAGGAGGTCTCGTGTCTCACGCTAATGCGCGGTTGAACGTCCGCGGGAGGTTGTTGCTTGTCGAGCGGGTGATGAGTGGTCGTCCCGTCGCTCATGTCGCGAAAAAGCTCGGGGTGTCGCGGCAATGCGCGCATCGCTGGATCGGTCGGTTCCACCGCGAGGGAGTCGCGGGGCTGGCGGATCGGTCGTCCAGGCCGCGCTCGTCGCCTCGGCGCACGGCGCCGGAGGTCGAGGCACGGGTGCTGGCGCTGCGGTTGTCGATGCGGCAAGGTCAGGACCGGATCGGCGCAGCCCTCGGAATCCCCCCTCGAACGGTCGGGGCGATCCTTGCCCGCAATAACGTGCCACGACTGTCCGAGTGTGACCCTCTGACCGGGGTGGTGATCCGGGCGTCGAAGCAGACCACGACCCGTTACGAACGCGCACGGCCGGGCGAGCTGGTGCATATGGACGTGAAGAAGCTGGGTCGCATCCCCGACGGCGGCGGATGGCGCGCGCATGGCAGATCCGCCGGCGATACCGCCGCCCGCAAGAAGGCACGAATCGGGTTCGATTACGTCCACTCACTCGTCGACGATCACTCTCGGCTGGCGTACTCCGAGATCCTTCCCGATGAGAAGGGCGCCACCTGCGGGGCGTTCTTGCGCCGCGCGGCTGCCTACTTCGCCGA
>NZ_JSYE01000016.1:0-88417 GCF_054824025.1 Microbacterium sp. HJ5 | reverse complement strand
CTACAACACTCAGCGATACCACTCCGCCATAGGCGGCTCCCCGCTCAGCCGAGTGTCACCAACCTGACCGCCAGGTACATCTAGGTCTCGTCCCGCTCTCTCGCCAGCCGGGCGCGGCGCTCCTCTTCCCGCTTCGAGTACGCGGCCGCGCGAATCGCCTCGTCCGACTCCAGTCCCGTGCCGAGCGCACCCCCGATCGTCGCTGCCGACGCCACGAACCACGTGAGCACGAACAGATCGCCGTAGTCGAGCGGGATGCCGACCGACTCGCCCATCAGCGCGGGGTCGAGGACGAACAGTGCCCACGCCAGGTTCACGACGAACAGTGTCACGTAGCCGATGCCCACCCCGATCGCCAGCGTCAGCAGAGTGGAGGTGTTGTAGAGCCGGGACCTCTCGCGAGCCCGCGAGGAACCGTCTTCGGGACGGTCCCACAGTTCGCCGTCGATGACGATCCAGGCGACGACGATCGCGATGGAGGCGATGGTCGCGACGCCGAGTCGCCACCCTGAGAGGGAGGCGGCGAGCAGCCAGACCGTCGAGTCGACCGTGGCCACCGCGCCGGTCGCCAGTGCCGCGACGAGCGCGGACTTGAGCCCGGTCGCGAGGAGCCACGGCCGATTCGCGAGAACCATGCCAACGAGCACCCGCCAGCGGGCGATGAGACCGGGCATCGGCAGGCGCTGTTCCTCGGGCGAGGCGGGTTCCGCCATGCCGCTGACGAGCCCGCTGACGGCGCGACGGGCACGCGAGCGAACACGGAACCCGCCGAGAGCGGGGAGCGAGAGCACTGCCGCGTGCCGCTGCGGGTCAAAAGCGGCCATCAGGTAGCGGCCGTCATCGTCGCGCAGCGGGAGCTCGGTCACCCCGACGACGAGGTCCCACTCGTGAACGGCGGCATGAGCCTGCAGTCGCGCCAGCGCGACGTCGACGTCCTCTGAACCGACGGTGAAGGGCTCGCTCAACAGCTCGATGTCCCACGCGATCCGATCCTCGCCGTCGGGCGCGACGAGGTCGGTCATCCGCCGCGCGACTTCCGTCGGGGCGGCCGGATCGGCCACGATACCCACTCGGATGGACATCACGTCCGCAAGGTACACCCAGGGTCCCGTCCGAATCTGCACGAAGACGGAAGCAGGCGCTCGACCCGATCCATCGCGTCGAGCAGCCTCAGGGGCAAACACACCCGAGTGCCGCCGCACCGTGACAGCACTTCGGCAACATCTCCCCCGCCGCTGCGTTGTTGCCGAACGCCGTGCCGCACCGGGACTTAGAATGCGGCCATGACGACCGACGGCGGGACGGGGAGCGTGCAGCTCGCTTCGGCGTCGTTGCGGCTCACTGCAGACTCCGACGAGATCGCGCATCTGGTGTGCTGCCGAGATCAGCCTTGGCGCGTCGCCTTCTGCGGGTTCGAGTCCGACACCATCAACATGGCCGCGGAGCACGTCTGCGGCATGTGCGTCGCAGAAGTCGAACGACTGCTGCCCGATGTCTACGAGCAGCCGTCCCCCCGCTGCCCCAAGGATCGCCGGCTTTGCCCGACGCTGTTCGAGGTCGAGAAACGCGTCATGCGTGAAGTGAGCCCGTAAGCGGACCGCTCCCCTCGCCATCCGGCGGGTGCGGCGGCGACGCGATGGTCGGTTATCCACAGGAGGCGAGCGCGCCGCGGACGCGCAACTAGTGTGCGTCCGAATGCGTTCGTGCGGGATCCGATCGGCGAAGACGACAACCGGTTGGCGTGGGGCGGTCGGCTCTCCCCCGATTCGGATACGGTCGGGCGATGGATCTCACCGCCAGAGCGTTCGACCGCACACGCGACCACTGGTGGTGGCGGCCCGGCTGGGGTCCAGGTTCCCGATACCTCACCTTTCATCTCACGTTCGAGCACGCGAGATCGTTGCACAAGGCCTCGCGATTCATCGACGACGAGCTGACGGGCGTCACCGCCGTGGACCTCGTCCCGGCCGAATGGTTGCATCTGACCATGACGGGTGTCGGCTTCGTGGCCGACGTCGACGACGAGGCCCAGCGCGCCATGATCGAGACGGTTTTCTCCCACACGGCTCGCGTCGCGACCGATCCGCTGCACTTCACTCGAGCGTTCGTCTACCCGGAAGGCTTCGGTTTAGCCACGGAGCCGGCGGGTTGGCTCGAGGAGCTCAAGGCTATTCAGACCGAAGCGGTTGGCAAGGTCCGCGACGTGCACGGAGACGGGCCCTTCCAGCCCCACGTGTCCCTCGCCTACTTCTCCGGTGACGCACCCCTCCCAGCGATCGAGCGTGCGATTCGCACCCTCCCGTTCACCGACATCGTCGTCGAGCATCCTCGGCTATCCCTCATCGAACTCAACCGCGACGAGCACGTGTACACCTGGAAGGTCCGTCACCAAGTGACGCTCGGCCGATGAGCCGAACGACGCAGGTGATTGTCGCAACCACCGAACGCTGACGGACCGGCTATTGCGCTGTCGGGTCGATCGGTCGGTCTCGGGTCGCCGTCACTGGGTCCTCGGGGCGTGGTGGCCAGACAGCGCGGAGCACTTCGATGGTCAGGTCGAGATCCACGTCGCTGCGGGTGCTGGTCTCGGCGAGCTTCCGGGCCGCGTCGAGTACAGGGCGCGGGGTGGTGGCGGCGGTCGGGCTGACCCGCGTTCCTGCGCCGGTGCGGGTCGTGAGGACGCCTTCGATCTCCAGGGCGCGGTAGGCCTTGGCCACGGTTCCCGGCGCCACGCCCAGATCTCTGGCGAGCTGACGGACCGAGGGCAGCCGATCGTCGGCGGCGAGTTGCCGGGCGGCGATGAGTCCGCGTATCTGGTCCCGGATCTGGTCCGTCGGCGGTGCGGACCCGGACAGTCGGATGATCATGCGGCAGCGGGGACCAGGGCGTGCCCGCGTGCCGGAACGGCGGACAATGCGACCGTGGCCCACAACGCGACTCCGCCCACGCTCGCCGCGTACGCGGCCACGGTGAACGCAGCTTGGAAGCCCGCGATCGGACTCCACAGGAACACCGGGCCTTCGGATGTCGCGAACTCGCCCTGAACCGAAGCGGTGGCGGACAGGGACCCGAACACCGCGGCGAGGTGCAGCAGCATCGCTGCGGTTGCCGCGGTGAGCACGTTGCGGGTGCGGGTCCGGCGGGTTCGGACGTCGAGTTCCCGGTCCTCGCCCAGCGGGGGTCGCGCGATGAGGAGCAGATCCACACAGACGGCGGCGGTGAGCACCGCGAGGGCGACGAGAGCGGGAACCGAGTAGAACCAGCCGTAGATTGTGGTCGCGATCGCCGCGACCCCCGCATCGACCATCACACTGTCGTATCGCCCCGTTAAGGCGTCGGGCTGAGACGCGACACCGGCGGCGACGGTGATGATGACGATCAACGCGAGGACAGCTGCGGGGGCAGCGAACCACCAGCCGCGTGTGAAAGTGAGCATCGAGCGCGGTGCCAGGTCGGCTGCCCCGACACCACCGCGCGCGCGAAGCGGAACAGCCAGCAGCACGAGGGCGATGATTCCGACCACCAGCGGGATCGTGTAGCGGTAGTCGAAGAACCAGATCAGGACGGGCGCTGGTGGTTGGAACCCCGGGAGCCCCACGAGCCGGGCCAGTACGTCAGTCATCAAGGCGAGCGCGGAGGCCAGTGCTGTGAACAGCGCTGCCGCACCGGCTGGCAGGCCATATCGACGTCCCCGGAATAACCACCAGCCGAAGGCGAACACGAGACCGAGAGCAGGTACGGCAGCGACAACCAGAAACAACGGCATCGATGGCCCTTCGATTTGTACCGGTCAGATGATACGGCTTAATGTAGCATCAATTCGATACATCGAGGTGCAGGAGTGACCTGCGCGGGTGCCCGGCCATCGTGCCGGGCGCCCGCGTGTGCGGGCACGGCCCGGTTCGGGCCAGAATCACGGAATGGATGCCTCGCCCCCGCCGACGCCGGTGGTATTGCTGTGCGGGGCGGCTGGGGCGGGCAAGACCACCTACTCGCGGGCGCTCGAGGCGACCGGCTTCGTGCGGTTGTCGTACGACGACGAGATGTGGGCGCTGGGGCGCACGAGCACGGATGCCTCGCTGGAAGTGCTCGCCGAAGCCGACCGCCGCGTGCGCCACGCGATGGTGACGTCGATCACAGCCGGGGCAGCGGTGGTGCTGGATGCCTCGCTCTCGACGCGTGCCGTCAGGGACGAGCTGCGCGCGCTCGTGGTCGCCGCGGGTGGCGCTCCGCGCCTCGTGGGTCGTCGACGCGCCGCTCGAGGTGCTGATCGAGCGCGTCGCGCGCCGGGCCGACCGCATCGGTCCCGACGCGCTCCGGCTGGACGAGGCATCCCTCCGGCTCTATCACGCGTCGTTCCAGTTCCCGGGAGCCGACGAGCCGCACGAGCGCGTCGAGACGGGGTGAGAACGGTGACCCGCTAGAGGTTCTCGAGCGCGTCCGGGTCATCAGCGAGGCGGTCGGCCTCGCGGGCCACGGCCTCCTGCTCGGCCTCGGTCAGCGGCGGCAGACCGACTTCATCTGCCGGGATGCCCGCGTACGGGTCGGCGACGGGGAACTCCTGGTCGAACGAGCCCGCGACCCGTCCACCGGGAGGAATCTCGTCGCCTGCCGCGCCCAGCAGCGTCTCGTCGCCGGGAGCCTGCTCCGGCACGTCGTCGCCGAGGTGCTTCCGGTGCCACTGTTCGCCCATGTTCGCTCCCGCCTTTGCCGTCGGCGCCAGGCCGATCCTCATCGAGACGACGGAGGCGCGGGCGAGGCGCCGGCTCCACCATCGAGTGTTGCTGAAGTCTACGACCGTCGGGTGACCGTTCGCGGCCTCCGCGACCTCTTCATACCGGCCGGCTCCGCTCTACTCCCCACCCGCCCGGCACCACTAGTCTGCGGACATGCCGTTGCTCCGAGCCGTCGTCCTTCCGGGGCTCGGAGTGATCGCGGCGCTTGCCGCGGCGGGGCGAGCGATCCGGCTTCTCGGCAGCGACGACCCACGCGAGGACCGGGCGGTGCGTGCGCTCCAGAGCGCGTTCGGCCATCGACCCGCCGACGGCGATGTCGCGATAGCGACCGAACCCGCCGACCCGCTCCTGCGCCGCGAGCCGATCGACCGGATCACCGCACCGCTCTCGTGGTACTCCGGCGTTCCGCAGACCGTCGCGAACGGGGCCGTATGGTGCGCCATCACGTGGCTGCTGACGCGCGACCGGCGCTCAGCTATCGCCCCTGGGGCGGTGCTGGCTCTCGAGACCGCGTGCTTCGTCGCCGCCGCGGCGCTCGTGGAGCGGCCACGGCCGACAGGCGTGTGGCGCCCGGAGCAGCCGCACGCGACCTCGTCATTCCCCTCTGGACACACCGCGGCAGCCTTCGCTCTCCACGGCACGCTCGCCAACCTGCTCGATCACCACGGCACCCGCGGTTCGCGGTTCCTCGGCCCATTGCTTCGGTACGGGATTCCCGCAGCGATCGCGTTCTCGCGGGTCTACCGCGGGCAGCACCACATCTCCGACATCGTCGCCGGCGCGATGCTCGGACGGTGGAGCGCCGCAGTGGTGGAGCGGGAGCTCGTCTTTTAGGCGGATCGGATGCCCGGATTCGTCATAACGACATCTCCGGGCGGGTGAAGCTGGTGAGGTCGGGATCCTGGCTCTCCAGGATGCTCTCGAAAGCGTCCCACCCGTTGTCGAAGACGAACTGCGCTTCGCGTGAGGTGATCGGGACGAGCCATGCGATCGAGACGGGATCGCCGTCCTCGTTCAGAGCAGTGGCGAACTCGTCCGGGAAGTAGACGGGAACCGTGGCGTAGAGAGCCTCGAATCGAGGTGAGACGGTCATCGGCCCGGCCGGGCCGATGACGTCGCCGCGAAGAATCGGACGGCGCGAACTCAACATCCCCGTCGCGACCTGATGGATGGTCGACACGACCGGGCTCGGTGGCGCCGATTCGGGTGCGAGCATCAGCAGCTCCAAGCGGATCGACTTGGCTGATCGGGGCGAGACAAGGCTGTGTCGGGACAGTCCGATGGTGCAGTACCCGCTCGAGCTCCCGCCGGACCCGCCCATGAATCGAGCGATCTGAAACGGCGTGCTTCGCCGGTCCGGACTCAGCCGAAACCCGGCCTCGATCGGGCCGAGCGTCCGCTCGAGGTGGCGTATCAGCTCCGGCGCGGGGTCGGCTGCCCCGTTCATCTCGCCCCGATCGCTGTGCACACACCTACTCTGGCGACCCGAGGCATCGCTTCGCTCGCGAATCGCCGTCCATCAGGCCTCCACCGCGATCGCGATCAGCTGGCGGCGGGTGCTGTCACGCCCCTCGTTCGAATCGACTCACACCTCGCGCGTCGGCACAACCCCCCTGAGTCTGGAGCGATAGGGCACGACGCTGGGGGCATCCTCCGAGGAGCGTCCTATGAGCACCCCGTCCTCCCTCGTGGCCGAGCGCTATCGGCTTGTCAAGATGCTCGGCGCGGGCGGGATGGGCGTCGTATGGCAGGCGTGGGACGAACGACTGCACCGCGCGGTAGCGCTGAAGATGCTGCGCACGCAGCCGGAGCTGTCGGAATCCGATGAGCGTCGGGCCACAGAGCGGGCGTTGCGCGAGGCGAGAATCACCGCGGGGCTCCGCCATCCCCACGCCGTGACTGTTTTCGATGTCATCCAGCACGAGGGCCGGCCGTGCATCGTGATGGAGCTCCTCGATTCGACGCCGCTGTCAGAGCTCCTTGCGGAACACGGCTCGCTCACTCCGCTCGAGACGGCTCGTATCGCCGCTCAGGCGAGTTCCGCTCTCGCCGCGGCCCACAAGCTGCGGATCGTCCACAGGGATGTCAAGCCGGGGAACATCCTCATCACGGCTGACGGCTCAGCCATGATCAGCGACTTCGGCATCTCTCACGCGCTCGGCGACGCCACGATCACCGCGACGGGTCTGATACACGGCACCCCGGCATACCTCGCCCCCGAGGTGGCGAGAGGACAGCCCACGACCTTCGCATCGGACGTGTTCTCCCTCGGATCCACGATGTACACGATGCTCGAGGGGCACCCGCCGTTCGGGACCGACAAGAACGCCATCTCGCTCCTGCACAAGGTCGCCCGCGGTGGGCATCCGCCTCCGAAGAGTGCCGGCGTTCTGGCCCCGCTTCTGCAGCAGATGCTGTCTGCGAACCCCAAACGTCGCCCATCGATGGCTGCGGTGGCGAAGTCCCTGTCGGCGCTGGAGCACGCGGGCTCCGGCCCGCCCGATGGCGTGGCAACGCTCATCTCCATGATGGAGTCGGAAGAGCGAGCGGATGCCGCGCGCGGGGCGGCTGACTCGGCGCCGACCGTTCCGATCACCGATGCCACGACCCAGCATGCTTCGCCCAGCGCAGCGACTCCGTCCACGATCTCGCTGCCGGCGTCTCTCCCGACGATACGCCAGCGCGACGCGCCGACGGCGAGGACTCTTCCCGCCGATCAGCCGACACGTTACGAACCGCCCACGGCAGAAACCGAACGCCTGCGGCCGGCGAGAAGCGATGCAGAGGTGCCGTCACGTGGAGGCCGCGGCCGCCGCGCCGCTGTGGTCGCCGGCGTCCTGATTCTCGTCGCCGCGCTCGTGATCGGCGCAGGCGCGCTGCTGAGCTGGTGGAGTCCGACCGGCAACGAGGCGGCGGATCCGAGCGAGTCGCCCGCGCCTCCGGCCACATCTGCCACGCAGAGTTCAGGCGGGCCGTCGACCTCGCCGTCGTCCAGCGCGTCACCGTCGGTCGGGGCGACTCCGGCGCCGTCCCGGGAGCCCGGACCGGTGCCACCGACCCCCGAGCAGCGCGCGGCGGGCATGATCTCGGGTTACTACGCGGCGCTGCCAGGTGATCTCGACGCGGCCTGGCCCCAGATGACGGCGGACTATCAGGAGAATCATGCGGGCGGCCGCGGCGGTTACGAGGCCTTCTGGTCGCAGGTCGCGGCCGTGGAACTGAGCGACGTGAGCGCCTCTGGACTCAACCGGGCGCAGGCGACGCTCACCTACCGCTTTCACGACGGACGCGTCGTGGACGAGGTGACGAGCTTCGATCTCGTCGACGACGGAGGACTGCTGAAGATCGCTGCGACGACGGTGCTCAGCAGTTCCCAGCGCTGAGGGCGCCCCCTCGCGAGCGGGGCGTGCGGGCGCAGCATCCGCTCAGCTCTCCGGGTCATCCGTCGCTGCCCTGCGAGTCGCGCGACCGGCCTCGCGCGAGCGGGCCGCACGCGCCACGAGGAAGAGCACCGAGCCGACGGCCACGTAGGCGGCAGCGCCGATCCACACGATGCCGGTCTGCTGGGTCAGCAGCACGATGCACGCGATGATCCCGAGGACAGGAACGATGCGCGGCACGGTGAAGTGCGGGTGGTCGACCTTGTCCTTCTTGAGCACGAGCACGCTGACGTTCGCCGAGAGGAAGACGAGCAGCAGGAGCAGCACGGTCGTCTCGGCGAGGGTGCCCACGTCTCCCACCAGGGTCAGCGCCATCGTCACCACGGCGACGACCACGATCGAGACCCACGGCGTGCGGCGGTTCGGCAGGACACGACCGAACGCGCGGGGCAGGAGGTCGGCCTCGGCGAGCCCGTAGCCCACACGGCTCGCCATCACCATGAAGAGCAGGGCGCCGTTCGCGATGGCGACCAGCGCGATGAGGCTGAACAGCCAGGTCGGAACCGGAACGCCGCTCAACTGGACGACCTCGAGCAGCGGTCCCGTCGATGCGGCGAGCACCTCGGGCGGCACCACGATCACCGCGCCGAGCGCGATCAGGAGGTAGACGACGGCGGCCGTGCAGATCGCACCGAACAGGGCACGCGGGTACGACTTCGAGGGATTCCGCACCTCTTCCGCCATGTTCGCCGCGGCTTCGAATCCGAGGAAGGAGAAGAACGCGATGACGGATGCTGCGAACGCACCCTGCAGCGGAGGAACATCGGGCGCGAACTCGAGCACACGCGACGGGTCGCCGCCTCCGCTTCCGAACACGATGGCCGCCAGGACGATGACGAGGACCAGACCGGTCACCTCGATGATCGAGGCGATCAGGTTGGCGCTGAGCGACTCGCGTACACCGCGGAGATTGATGAGCGTGAGGAGCGCGATGAAGACGATCGCGGTCGGAGCCGCGGGCAGATCGATGACGGCGCTCAGGTAGTCGCCGGCGAACGCGTTCGCGAGCGCCGCGGCGGTCGTGATGCCGGCCGCCATCATGAGGAACCCGACGAGGAACGACAGGTACGGGACACCGAAGGCCCGGTCGACATAACGGGCCGCGCCGCCGGCGTGCGGGTACTTGGTGATGAGCTCGGCGTAGGTTCCGGCGGTGAGGAGCGCCACCACCAGTGCGATGAGCAGGGGAAGCCAGATCACGCCGCCGACATCGGTCGACATGGTGCCGACCAGCGTGTAGATCCCGGCGCCGAGCGTGTCGCCGACGATGAAGGCGAACAGCAGCGGCGTGCCGATGGCACGCTTGAGGCCCACCGCGGGTGCGGGTCCCGCGACATCTGTCGCCATCAGGGGTGCGTCGGGCGTGCGTCGTCGGCGTGGTGCTGGTGCGGCTCGCGTTCGGTCATCGGATGCTCCTCGTTCGGTGCAGGCGTGGTGGGTGATGCCTCGCTTCTCTAACCTGGCTGACGCGCTGGCGCCGGTCGGGGGTCTTGACAGGACGCCGCATACGGGGAAGGCCCCGGTCGCGGCACGGGCCGGTCCGGCAGGGGGCCGTGGAGGTTAGCCGTCCGTTGGTCCTTGCGCTACCCCCTCCGCGATTCGCCCTGAGGCTTCGACGATGGGTGTCCATTGCGGCCGAGAGGGACACACCGTGGCGAAACTCGCGACATCCCGGGGAGGGCCGCGCCGTCGGCCTCGGACGGTCGAGCGCGTCTCCGACGGCGTCTACCGACTGAGCGTGGCGGCGGTCAACTGCTACCTCATCGCGGACCCTGACGGCATGACGCTCATCGACGCGGGGCTCCCCCGCACATGGAGAGGCCTGACCACGGCACTCAGCCGGCTGAGGGCGACACCCGACGACCTGTCGGCGGTCCTGTTGACCCACGGTCACTTCGATCACGTCGGGATGTGCGACCGTCTCAGCTGGGAGCATCAAGTGCGCTCTCACGTTCACAAGAACGATCGGGAGCTGGCGCGTCACCCATACCGCTACGCCCACGAGAACCTGCGCGTGGGGTACCCGTTCCGCAACCCCGGCGCGGTGCCCATCCTCGCGCGGATGGCAGCAGCCGGCGCTCTCTGGGTGAAGGGCGTCACAGCCCGACCCGACGTCACACCGGGTGTCCCCTTGGATCTGCCGGGCGGACTGACCCCGGTCTTCACGCCGGGCCATACCCACGGACACTGCGCCTATTACATGCCCAGTCGCGGCATCCTCTTCTCCGGCGATGCCCTCGTCACCCTCGACCCGTACACGGCGCAGACCGGACCGCGGATCGTCGCCGGAGCCGCCACCGCCGACAGCGCCGCCGCCCTCACCGCGCTCGACGAACTCGACAACACGGAGGCCGCTCTCATCCTGCCCGGTCACGGGCAGCCCTACATCGACGGCATCCGCTCCGCCACCCACGCGGCACGCGCAGTCGGACCGGCATGACCCGGGGGTAGCGCCTCTCAGGGATGCGTCGCGGTCACCGAGCAGCCGGTCTGCGGGCACGGTCGCCGTTCGCCGATCCGGTTCGGTGTCACGCGAGAGAGAGCACGAAAGACAGGACGAACCCAGCCGCAGTGCTGAGAGCCACCGCGGGCCCGCCGTGTTCGAAGGCCTCCGGCATGAGCGTGTCCGCCAGCGAAGCGATCACCGCGCCGGCGGCGAACGCCAGCGGCAAGGAAACGACCGAGGGGTCCGTGTCGGCGAGCCATGCCGCGCCCGCGATGACCGCGAGCGTCAGAAGGACGGCGCAGACCGTCCAAAGGACGATCACGTGCACTTTTGACCGGCCCTGCTCGCGCATCGACGCCGCGCCCACGAGTGCTTCAGGGAAGTTGGACACGAAGATCGCCGCCAGCAGGGCGAGCCCGCCGCTTCCCTCGGTGAGCGATATCCCCAGCGCGAGGTTCTCCGGAACGCCGTCGAGGGTCACAGCGGCCAGCAATGCGATTCCGGCGGCACCTCGCGTGGATGTTCGCGTCGCCGATACGCCTTGGGCCGCGGCATCCGTGTCCAGCTTCGCGCTGCCCTGGTACTCGGCCGCCGGCTTCGGTCGGTTGCCGGATTGCGCCCATCGATCGAGGAGCGCGCTCAACGCGGTGAACACGATCGCCCCGAGGAAGAGGCCGATGCCGGCAAGCCAGATCCCGCCTCGTTCGTACGAGTCCTCGAACAACTCGAAGCTCAGCGCCGTGATGAGGGCGCCCGCGGCGAACGCGAGCAGCATGGCGAGCAATCGCTTGGGGAGCTCGAAACGCACGCCGATGGCCGCCCCGATGATGAGAGCGCTGGATGCCACCGCACCGAAAAGCAGCGTGCTGCCCATGGCGACCTCTCCTTCCTCCGCACTCAGGCGTCGACGACGAAAGCAGTCCCACGCTCGCGAACGCGGGGCGAGTCGCCTAGGGGGTTGCGGGGGTCGGTCCGATCATCACCGTCCGGTGTGAAGACCGCGGCCGACGCGACTCGTCCACAGCCCCGACGGGCGGCACGCAACGTTGTGCCACAGTGTCAACGTGACCGACCCCGACCTCGCCGCCCTCGCCGACGCCGTCCGTGCCGCCGCGGAAGACCGCGCCCGTCATCATCAGCTCGATGCCCAGCTCACTGCCGCTGCTGCGCTCGCCGACGCGCGGCGCACCGAGCTGGCAGAGCTGCAGCAGCGGCTGCACGTGGAGCAGATCGACGTCCGTCGGCTCGAAAAGCTCTCCCCCACGAAGATCTGGGCGACGCTGCGCGGAGACACGGCCGACCGCCTCGCCGTCGAGCGCGCCGAAGCGGACGCCGCGGCACTCGCCGTGGCCGGTGCGCAGGCGCGGCTCGACAGTGCGATCGCAGACGCCGCGCGGGTTCGCGGCGAGCGAGACGGCCTGCGTGACGCGGGCATCGCCTACGGCATGGCGCTCGCGCGATACGAGACCGCACTCCGCGCGACCGGCGGCCGCGACGCCGCGGAGCTGACGGAGATCGCCGAGCAGCTGGGCGAGGCGACGGCACGGCAGCGCGAGGTCGGTGAGGCGGTCGCTGCGCTGCGCGTGGCATCCGACGCACTGAGCGAAGCCCTCGCGAGCCTCGACAGCGCGGGCGGATGGTCGACCTACGACGCCTTCTTCGGCGGAGGCTTGGTCGCCGACATGGTCAAGCACTCGAACATCAGCGACGCCACCGCCGCGTTCACCCGCGTGAACCGGGCGCTCGAGCGACTGTCGACCGAGCTGGCCGACCTCGGAGCGTCGGCCGTCGACGGCGTCGAGATCTCCGATGAGCTGGCCGTCTTCGATGTGCTGTTCGACAACATCTTCAGCGACTGGATGGTGCTCGACCGCATCGCCCGGGCCCGGGCGGGCGCCCAGAAGCTGCACGACCACCTCGCGCAGCTCGCGCAGCGCCTCGCTGCCGACGCCACCCGAACATCGACGCGGATCGAGACGCTTCTGCGGCGGCGCGAGGCGATCCTCACGGCGGCCTGACGACCGCCGCTGGGGCGAGGATGGTGTGGTGGAATCGTCCGCCGCCGCCTTCATCGACCGCCCGGCGCATCGTCACGCGCTGGGCGTCGGCCGACGCTGAAGGTCTCCGTGCCGCGGCCGCGCTGCTCTGAACGTCGGACCGCTCCGCGATCACCGGTGATCGTCAGTCGACGGATGTCCCGCTGCCGTCGTCGTCCGCCCCGGCGGCGCCTCGCGGCGCCGCGAGGATGATCACGATCGCCTCGAGCCCGAGCACGATGAGAGGTCCGTGCGGCCAGTAGCCCGTGGCGAGGGTTCCTGCGACGAGCAGCGGCAGCGTGAGTCCGAGCACGATGCGAACCCACAGCCGCCATGACCGTCCCGCCGTGACGGCCGCGAGGATGCCCGCGAGACCGACCGCTATCAGCACGAAAGCCTCCGCACCCCAGAGGAGGTGCAGCGGGGCATCCTTCGGTGTATTGAGATAGCTGAGCGCGGTGACCGGCGCCCCCGCGATGATCAACCAGCCCATGGTCGCGCCGCCCCATCGGGCTCTTCGCACGTCGGGGAGCAGCGCGAGCCCGATCGCCAGGAAGGACAGCGCGGCGAGCGCCCCGAAGACGATGTAGGGATCGTCCACCGCCTCGCGCACCGCGAAGTACACCCGGTGGCGGAACACCCAGTCCCAGATCGCCACGCCGAACTCGGATGCCGGGAACGGAAGGATCACGAGAGCCCACAAGGCTCCGAGCCCAGCGAGAACCACGCGCCACGGTCGCGAGCGGTCGGCGAACGTCGTCGTTTCAGGTGCCCCCATGCGTCGATTGCACCATCCATGACGTGCGCTGCGCCAGCCCGATAGCGTCGAAGGCGAGTCAGTCCGCTCGCCGACGAGTGAAGGAGACCTCATGGCACACGTGATCGTGCACGCGACCATCACCCTCGACGGGTTCATCGCAGACAAGGACGGCGCAGTCGACTGGATGTTCGGCCGACCGTCCGCTCCCGAAGACGACGTCGTCGTCAATGACGTCACGCAGCACATCGGCGCCGTCGTCGGCGGAGCGAACAAGACGCAGACGATCGAAGACGGTGAGATCCCGTACGGCGGCATGCTGAAGGTGCCGGTCTACCTGATGACCCACACCGCTCACGACCCGATCGAGCGCGACGGGCTGACCTATACCTTCGTCGTAGACGACATCGTGCGGGCGGTCGAATCAGCGAAAGCGGCCGCAGGCGACAAGTGGGTCAGCCTGCTCGGCGGCAGTATCTCGCGGCAGTGCCTCCAGCTCGGGCTGGTCGACGAACTCCACCTCGACGTCGCACCCGTGCTGCTCGGCGAAGGAATCTCGCTGTTCGCTGGCCTGGGACAGCGCACCGAGCTGGAGCGTGTCGCGACGTCGGCCTATGCGAGCGAGGCGCACCTCCGTTATCGAGTGCTCCGCTAGACCGGACGCGCGGGCTCAGTCGCCGACAAGCTCGTCGAGCAGCGCGATCGCCCGCTCGACGGTCTGGTCGAGGATCTCCTCGGGCGATCCGGACAGCGCGAGTTCCCGATGCCCCGACCCGTCGGCCGTCTCCCAGCCGAGGAACACGGTGCCCGGCGGGTGGCCGTCCTGCGGGTCAGGTCCGCCCACCCCGGTCGTCGCCACCGCGACGTCGACGTCCAGGAGTCCCCGGACGCCGCGCGCGAGCTGCTCCGCGCACTCGGCGGAGCAGGGATCGATGCCCGGCCGCACGCCGAGCACCGACTCCTTCACCGCGGTCTGGTACGCGATCACGCCCCCCGCGAACCACGATTCCGTGTCGGTCCCCTCCCCCAGTCCGCTGGCGAGCAGGCCGCACGTGAGCGATTCGGCGACGGCGATCCGGATGCCGCGTTCCTTCGCGGCATCCGCCAACTGCTGAGCACGCTCAGACATCGCGTCCTCCTCCGTCCGCCGTGGCGGCGAGCGTCTCCAGTTCGGTGCCGGTGAGGCGCTGGGTGGTCCACTCGTCCATCGGAATCGCGCCGAGCGAGCGGTAGAACGCGATCGAGGGCGCGTTCCAGTCGAGCACCGTCCACTCGAGCCGCGAATAGTCCCGCTCGACGCACAGCGCAGCGAGCGCGGCGATGAGCGCCCGCCCGTAGCCGCGGCCGCGCTGCGCCTCGTCGACGAAGAGGTCTTCGAGCCAGATGCCGTGCCGTCCCGTCCACGTCGAGTAGGTGACGAACCACATCGCGATGCCGACGATCTCACCGCCGCGCTCGACGATGTGCGTGAACACCTGCGGGTCGGGTCCGAACAGGCTGCGGGTGAGGGCATCCGTCGTGTTCTCCACCGCGTCGGGCTCGCGTTCGTACACGGCGAGCGCGTGGATGAGGTGAAGGATGCCGGGCTCATCGCCGGGGCGGGCGGTGCGCAGCGTGGCGCCGTCGGGAAGTGTGGTGGGACTCACCCCGCCGAGCCTATTCGTGACGCGAACATGACGTCCCCCACTGACATCGCACCCCGCGGGATGCCAGAGTGGGGGCATGCATGCCCGGGCCGACGTGATCGTCGTCGGCGCGGGCCCGAGTGGGCTCATGGCGGCGGCATGTCTCTCGCGGCTCGGCGCGCGCGTCATCGTGATCGACGGCAAGGACGGGCCCACGCGCGAATCCCGCGCACTCGGCCTGCAGGCACGGTCGGTCGAGCTGTACGACCAGCTCGGCCTCGCCGACCGTGTGCTCGCCGAGGCGACGATCGCCCGCGCGGTGCATCCCGGCTACGGGAGGAGCGCCTTCGGCGACGTGCCGATCGCCGACCTCGGGCGCACCGTCACTCCGCACCCCGGCGTCTTCGTGCTCGAGCAGAGCCGCAACGAGCGGATCCTGTGCGACGCCGTCGGCGATCTGGGCGGCACGATCCTGTGGCGTCACGCCCTGACCTCGCTGCAAGGCGGCGAGGACGGCGCACCCGTGACCGTCATCGCGGACGGACCGGACGGTCGCGTCGAGCTGCGGGCGCCGTGGCTCATCGGCGCCGACGGCGCATCGTCGGCGGTGCGCAAGGCACGAGGCATCCGGTTCGAGGGCACGACCAGCCGGCTGTCGTACTTCGTCGCCGACGCGCTCGATGCCACCGGCCTCGTCGAAGGCGGCGTCAACCTGCGCATCGAGGGCGACGAGCTGATGCTCGCGTTTCCGATGGGGCCGCCGGGCCATCACCGACTCCTCGGCATCGCCGAGCACATCGAAGACGAGACCGAGGAGCAGACCGAAGCGCGCGTGCGGCGCATGCTGTCGGAGCGGTTCGGCGTCGCCTTCACCGAGTCGTCGTGGTTCTCGCGCTATCGTACGCACCACCGGGTCGCCGAGCGATTCCGCGACGGGGCAGTCTTCCTCGTCGGCGATGCCGCCCACGTGCACTCCCCCGTCGGGGCGCAGGGCATGAACACCGGACTGCAGGATGCCCACAACCTGGCGTGCAAGCTCGGGCAGGTGATCGCCGGCGACGCCCTCGAGACGATGCTCGACGAGTACCAGCACGAGCGCCGGCCAGTGGCCCAGCGGCTGGTGCGCACCACCGACGCCCTCTTCTCGCGGATCACCTCGCGCAAGCCGCTCGCACGCTTCGTCCGCACGCGGATCGTGCCCCTCATCGGGCCGTTCGCGGTGCGCGTCCTGCCGCGGGCGGCGCGCGGCGAGCGCCTCTACGGCTACCTGTCGCAGACCCGCATCCGCTACCGCCTCCCCGGCGCGCACCAGCGTGACCACGTGCTCGGCCGGCGTCTGCCGTGGTCCGGCGACAACCACGCGTCGCTGCGCGACTTCACGTGGCAGCTGCACGGCTACGGCGTCGACCCGCAGGTCGTCGAACGCCTCGCGCGCACGCTCGGCGTCTCGCCGCAGCCGCACTCGCGGGACCCGTTCGGCCGCCTCGCCGCCGACCGGGTCTACCTCGTCCGCCCGGACGGGTTCGTCGCCGGCGTCGCGGCGCCGGCCGTCGCCGTGGCGGCTCTGCACGACGCGCTGCGCGGCATCACGCCGCTCTGACCGGACGACGGGAGCGGAGGAGATTTCGCGAAGGGAGGAGCGGATGCCGGCATCCCGTCCTCCGCTCGCGATATGCCCTCCGCTCGCGTCGCCGCCCGCTCGCACAACGAAGATCGCCCCGGGGCCGAAGCCTCGGGGCGATCATCAATGCGATGTGCGGTGTCTGTTTCTGGTTCCCTTGCGGGTTCCTTCGTTTCTGTTTTCTCTTCGCAGGACTGAATCTACTCAGCGCCGTGACGTCGTCAAGGGTTCATCCCGAAGTCATGTCGACGTGAAGTTGAAGGTGAGAATTCCGCGACCGGATCACTCATGGCCGACGAGCTTCAGCCCGACGACGCAGCCCACCAGGCCGAGGATCAGCAGCATCTTGACGATGGAGAACGACTCGTCGCCGGTGATCATCGCGTAGGCGACGGTCAGCGACGCGCCGATGCCCACCCACACGGCGTACGCGGTGCCGGTGGAGATGTCGCGCATCGCCCAGGCGAGCCCGCCCATGCTCAGCAGGAGGCTGACGCCGAAGATCACGGTGGGCCAGAGCTTCGTGAAGCCCTCGCTCTTGCCGAGCGCGGTGGCCCAGACGGCCTCGAGGATGCCGGAGAGGATGAGGATGACCCACGCCATGACTGTGCTCCTGGCCAGTCTTGTCGCTCACCGGGTACTGATCCGTCGTCCGGGGATCCGGAGGAGGATCCGTGATCCACCGTACCCGACGCGGCTGGGCAGGCCCTGGGCAGCGTCAGACCAGGAACAGCCAGTCGAGCACGCCCGGGTTGTGCGCGTGCACGAGCACCGCGAAGACGACCGCGTCGAAGAGCAGGTGGACGGTCACGACGTACGCGAGCGACCGCGTCTTCATGAAGATGTATCCCATGAGGAGCGCGAACGGGATGGTCAGGAGAGGCCCCCACGCCTGGTAGCCCAGTTCCCACAGGAAGGACACGAACACGACCATCTGCAGCACGTTCGCCTGCCAGAACGGGAAGTGCCGGCGCAGCAGCGCGAAGCACGTGCAGATGAAGAACAGCTCGTCCCAGATGCCGACCGCGCCGACACCGACGAACAGCCGTGCGATGAGGTCAGGCGTGTCGACGACGGGCCAGTTCAGGTAGACGTCCGACGTGATGAAGTAGAAGGGCAGGATCAGCCACCCGAGCACCAGTACGGCGGCAAGCCACGACCACTGGAACGCCGTCCACCGACCGCCGCCCCGCCACGGGAACCGGATCGCGTAGTCGCGGTACGCCCAGCGCGAGATGACGTACGGCACGGCGACCGCGCCGCCGAGCGCCACCGCGAACCGCAGGATCGAAAGGTTGTCGAGCTCGGCCTTCAATGGGATCGCGCTCACGATGAGCAGCCCGACCGCGATGAGCGAGAGGTCGCGGACGATGCTCGGCGGGCGCACGGGTTCGCCGTCGGCAGGAGTGCGGGGCGCGGCATCCGCTCGCTCGATCACGATCGCGACCACGAGCCCGGCCGCGAGCAGCGCCCAGCCCACCCACGGGATGCGCAGCACGAAGAACGCGGGCGCCGCGAGGCACACGAGCAAGGCGGGCACGAGCCGCCACGACCAGGCAGGCAGGGTGGCGACGGGGGCGGCGGAAGGGGATGCGGGCATCAGCGGTCCAGGGGGTGGGCGATCTCGTCCTGCGGCATGCGGGCCGCGAAGATCGCGATGAGGCCGAGCGCGAGCGGGAGGATCCCGGCCGCGATGAAGATGGTCTGCAGCGACAGCACTTCGGACAGCGGTCCGGCGAGC
The DNA here is from genome assembly GCF_054824025.1 of Microbacterium sp. HJ5. Taxonomy (NCBI): domain Bacteria; kingdom Bacillati; phylum Actinomycetota; class Actinomycetes; order Micrococcales; family Microbacteriaceae; genus Microbacterium; species Microbacterium sp. HJ5. Next base: position 70,015 of record NZ_JSYE01000016.1, on the reverse strand, counting down.
GCCATCGACAGCGGCATGAGAGCGAGCGACACGAAGAAGTCGAGGCTGGAGATGCGGCCGAGCATGTGCCGCGGAACCCGCCGTTGCAGCAGCGTGCCCCAGATGACGTTGCCGTAGCTGAAGCCGAACCCGATGACGAACATCGAGGCGAGCATGAGCCAGTACTGGTCGGTCAGGCCGACCACGACGAACGGCAGTGTGCTGAATCCCCACACCAGGTTCATCGCAGTGAGGTACCGCCGGGGAAGCTTCATCGACGAGACGAAGATCGATCCGACGACGCCGCCGAGCCCGTAGACGGCGAGCAGGAACCCGAACCAGCGGGGATCGTCGCCGATGCGCTCGCGGGTGAGGAACGGCAGCAGCACCTCCTCGGGCCCCACGAACACCAGCACCCAGCCCGTTGCGAACAGCAGCGTCGCGAACAGCCACGGCGTTCGGACGGTGAAGACCACGGCCTCTTTCAGATCATGGAAGACGGATGCCGCGCGCTCCGGCTCGTCGTGCGGGGCGGGCGGCTCCGCCCGCAGGAACAGCAGGCCGACGAACGCCAGACCGTACGCGACCGAGATGACGACGGCCGCGTGGCTCGGAATGAGCGCCGCCAGGAGCATGCCGGCGGCCGCGGGGCCGGCGGCCTGCTGCAGCGCGGGCCGGATGGCGCCCTCGAGTCCGTTCGCGGCGAGCAGCTGCCCCTGCGGCAGGATGCGCGGCAGGATCGCGCTGTACGCGGGGAAGAAGAACCCCGCCCCGGCGCCGAGGACGAAGGCGACGACGGTGAGATGCGCGATGGTGACCGATCCGGCGGCGCCGGCGATGACCACCGACGTGATCGCGACGAAGTTCGAGAACTCGACGACCCGCACGATCGTCCGGCGTGAGATGCGATCGGCGACGATGCCGCCGGGGATGGCGCACAGGAGCAGCCCCGTCGCGTTCGCGCCGGCGACGAGCGACAGCTCGAGCGGACCGCCGCCCGCGTCGATCACGGCGTAGACCATGACGACCGCCCACATCCCGGCGGCGAAGATCGACAGCACGACCGCGCCGAAGAGCACACGGAAGTCGCGGTGACCGAGCGGCCGCACCACGCGCCAGCGATCGCCGGCGCTCTCCGTCGGGCCGACCGCGAGAGACGGGTCGGCGGGAGGGGACGGATCGGCGGGCTGCGTCACGCGCGAGGTCTCCGCCGGTACGCGAGGTCGCGGATGTCGCGGCCGACGCGCGCGCCCTTGCGCTCGAAAGCGGTGACCACGCGCCCGTCGAAGCGAGGGGCCCACTCCCCCTCGAAGGCGGCGTCGAAGTCGTCCGCCGCCCCCAGGACGGCGCGCATCTGGAGGGCGTAGTCCTCCCAGTCTGTGGCGAGGCGCAGCATCCCGCCGTCCTTGAGGGCCTGCGCGGCGAGCGCCGTGAACTCCGGGGTCACGAGCCGGCGCTTCGTGTGCTTCTTCTTGTGCCACGGGTCGGGGAAGAACACCCAGAGCTCGGTGACGGATGCCTCGGGCAGCAGGTGCTCGAGCACCTCGGGCGCGTTCGCCTCTACCAGGCGCAGATTGCGGGCCCCGGCCTTGTCGGCGTCGAGCATCGTTCGTGCGAGCCCTGCGCGGAAGACCTCGATCGCGAGGAAGTCGACGTCGGGCTGCGACGACGCGGCGTGGATGATCGCATGGCCCTGACCCGAGCCGATCTCCACGATCAGCGGCGCCTCGCGGCCCCACACCTCGGCCGGCTCCACCGCCGAGCCGGGGCGCACGCTCGTGGCCGCGATGTCGCGCTGCGACTCGATCACGTACTGCCCGGCGAGCTCAGACCATGCCCGCTCCTGCGCCTCGGACATGCGCCCGCTGCGCCGCACGAACGATACGGGCCGTTCGCGGAAGGTGCGGGTGGGGTCGCCGGCGGAGGGTGCGGAGTCGGACACCCCTCCAGGCTACCGAGGCCCGCCCTCACGCTTGGCCCGCCGGCGGGAGTCGGCGAGCAGCAGCACCGCCGCAACCAGGGCGGGGATCGCCGTGAAGAGGAGTCCGCCGAACACGGCATCGGCGTCGACAGCGTCCTCCCGGGGCGGGAGCATCGGGCCGACGATCTCTCCCGCCACGAGGAGGGCGCACCCCACCGCCACCGCCGCCACGGCCATGCCGAGGTAGAACATCCATCCCCGCCGCGCCGGATTCGGGGCGGCGGCCTGCTGCGGCGCCTGCTCGGGAGCGTGCGCGCGCGGCGGTGAGGGGATCTCGTGGGCGGCGCGCGCCGGACGCGGGACGTGCCGATCGGGCGGCACGCTCGCGTCGACCGACGCGATGAGCGCGGGGGTGAGGCCGGAGTGGAGCGTGGGCTCGATGGGCACCTGGAACCCGTCCGCACCGATCAGCCGGCGCGCCCCGTCGGGCCACGTCTCGAGAGCCTGGGTCTCGGCGTACCTGACGGTCACGACACCGCCTTCCGCCTGAGCCGTGACGCCCTCTTCGCCGATCACCAGCGCGCCGTGATCGTCGCCGATGCGCGGAAATGTCTCACCGCTGACCGCGCTCTCGGACCACAGCGGGCTCCGCGTGAACCCGGCCCAGTCCAGATCGCCTTCGGGGAGCTGCGCGACGGCGTCGGCCCAGACCCGCCGCGCCACGTCGGAGATGTCCTCGACCGTGACCGCGGCCACCTCCTCCGCGCGCTGCTCGAGGCCCCTCACCTCGATCCCGGCGGCCACTTTGAACGCCGTCGACGGCAGCAGCTGCGCGCCGAGAGACGGGACGTCGCGCAGGTCGGCGACGGAGCCGCGTGCCGCGTCGAGATCGGCCGCGTCGACCTTGCCCGCACGCAGGCCGGCGAGGACATCGATCGCGGCGCCCACGACCTCGGACTGCTTCTCGGGCAGGGCGTCGGCCGAGAGCGTCACACGCGCCCGCTCCGGATCCAGGCGCTCCCAGTCGCAACGGGGGTCGTACGACACGCCGCCCTCCTGACGCAGCGCACGGAACATCGCCCGGGTCGCGACGGCGGAGAACAGCACACCGGCCGTCGTGGCCGGCACCACAGCGTCGAGCGCGAAGAGGCCCGAGCCTCCGAAGAAGGAGGCGGGCGTCGGGCCGACGGCCTCGCGGAGCTCCGGGATCGGCCACCGGGGGCCCTCCCCCAGGCGCAGGTCGAGACCTTCGGGCGGCTCCCCCGTCGTGACCCAGGCCACCGCGTTGGAGCGCGTGAACCGCTCGCCGATCCACGCCTGGACGACCTCGGCCGACACCGCGGGAAGCCCGAAGCCCTCGTACCCCGCGGTGCCGGGACCGCGCGCACCATACCGCTCGATGCGGAGCCGCTCGAACGGGTGAGGGCTGCGGCGCGCCGCCTCGGCCGCCAGGACGCCCTTCTCCACCTCGATGCGATCGAGCGGCGGCTCGCGGAGAGCCGCGCACACGCCGTTGAGGAAGCCGACGACCTTCGCGACGGAGCCGGTCGCGTGGAAGTGCGTCGCCCATTCCTCGGTAGAGCCGTTGTGATGGAGGTCGGACAGGTTCTGCCCGAACAGCGCGAGATGCTCGACGAGATGGCTCACGCCCCGGCGGGCCAGCGGCTCGTCCGCCCAGCCGACCCGGAACACCAGTCCGCCGCTCACCTGCCCCTCGCCACGCGCGAACAGGACGGGCACGCCGTCGACGACGGTCGAGCCGATGAGCGTCGCGATCTCGCGGAGCTGAGGGATGCCGCGCACGACGCCTGTCGCGTCGGCAGCGTCCTCATGTCCGTCGGTCATGCTCCGCCCATCCCGGTGTCCGGATCGCGCAGCGTGCTGCGTATCGCGTCGAGCCCGGTCGGGTCGTCGAAGGTGTAGTACCAGGGGAACTCCGTGGCCCGGCCGCCGAGGGCGGCGAAGTGCACGGCGGCGAGATCGCGGCGACCACCGAGCCAGTACGCCATCGCGAACGTGCTGTGCGTCTGCACCCCGAGCGGGCCGGAACGGTAGTCGGGGTGCAGGACCGACCGGGACGCGGCATCCGTCATCTCGTCGACCACGGCCTGCTGCGCCAGGTACGCGGCGCCCGCGTCGTCGCCGTCGAGCTCGAGCCACTTCTCGATGTGGACGATGGGCACGAGTGCGCCGCTGTGCGACCCGGGCGGCGCCTCGGCCGCGCAGGCGACGGCGAAGGAGTGCGCCTCCTCCTGGCTGCCGGACCACTTCGGCAGCAGGTACTGGAGCATGTGGCTCTGCGCGGGGTAGTCGTGGGGCGAGAGCCGGCGCACCCGCTCGTAGCGTCGCCGCGCCTCGGCGGGGCCGACCTCGAGGGCGCGTGCGGTGAGCACACGCACGCCCCATGCAGGGACGTACGACTCGTCGAGCGCGCACGCATCGATGAGCAGCTGCTCGGCCTTCACCAGCCACGATCGGAACGCGTCGAACTGCTCGGCCGACACGTCTTCGGCGCGGGCTCCGGAGCGGATCTGCCAGCCGATCGTGATGTACCGCCGCGCGAGGGCGGTGCGTGCGCACGCCGACGGCGGCGCGCTGTTCACCGCGTCTTCGAGCAGGCGCTCGACGCCGTCGATGTCGGCCATCAGCTCCATCGCGTAGACGGCCTCATCGGCCGGCGTCGCAAGGAGGAAGGATTCCGCGGCCGCCCCGTCGCCGTCCCTTATGGCGCGCCTCAGGTCGGCGAACTCCGGCACGGTGTCGATGGTGTCGTAGACCGCGTCGACGCGGTCCGATGATGTCGTCACGGCAGCCTCTCCCGCGCGCTGCTATGCGCGCCCCGCGCACAGCCAACCCCGCCGGTCTCAGCCCGGACAACCCGTTGACAAAGCGCGAACGCGCCCGGTCAGTCCTGGGTGACGAAGTCGATGAGCTCCTCGACGCGGCCCAGGAACGCGGGCTCGAGGTCGCGGTAGCTGCGCACCGAGCCGAGGATGCGCTGCCACGCCCGAGCGAGATCGGCCTGGTCGCGCGCGGGCCAGCCGAGCGCCCGGCAGACGCCCACCTTGAACTCGACGCCGCGAGGGACCTCCGGCCATGCGTCGATGCCCATCGCACGTGGGGTGACGCACTGCCAGACGTCGATCCACGGGTGGCCGACGATCCGGAGGTGGGCGCCGTGCCGGCCGCGCAGGATGGCCTCGGCGATGCGCGACTCCTTCGAACCCGGCACGAGGTGGTCCACGAGCACGCCGTAGCGGCGCTGCGCCGACGGCGGCTCCTCGTCGAGCGCGGCCTCGAGCAGATCGATGCCCTGCAGGTACTCCACGACGACGCCCTCGGCGCGCAGGTCGTCTCCCCATACCTTCTCAACCAGCTCCGCGTCGTGGCGACCCTCGACGAAGATGCGGCTGGCGCGGGCCACGCGGGCGCGGGCGTCGTCGACGGCGAAGGAGCCGGACGCGGTGCGCTTCGGGCCGGTGCGCACGGGGGCCGCCGCAGGCGGCGTCAGCACCACGTCGGCACCGTCGACGAGGAAGCCCGGCCCGAGGGGGAACAGGCGGCGGCGACCGTGCCGGTCCTCGAGCTCCACCATGCCGGACGCGACGCCCACGACCGCGCCGCAGTAGCCGTCGTCGGCCACCTCGACGACGAGATCGCGGGATGCCTCGACCCGCGCCAGCTGCTTCGCCGCGCGCGTGCGCCAGCCGTCGGCCAGCACGTCGCTGCCGTATCGATCGTCCATCAGGTCCTCCCGGTCCGCCCGAGACGGTACCCCGACCCGGACCAGCTCCCCGCCAGCGACCCGGGTTCTCGGCGAACACACATGTGAGCGCGCCTCCGTGGGCTACCGTCGGATCCCCGGGCCTGAATAGACTCGCCCGAGGGGAACCCGAGTCCCAGAGGGGGGATCGATGCGACTGCGTTGGGCTGCAGCGCTGGCGTCCGCTGCGGTGGTCGCGGTCACGGCGATCGCGGGTCCGGCCGCGCTTGCGACTCCTCCCGTCACGCTCGGCTCGAGTTCCGAGTACGTGCTCGACGACGCGGGCGTGCTGTCCGGCGGCGACGCCGGCGCAGCGCAGGACAGGCTCGAGCAGCTGAAGGCGGAGACGGGGCTCGACCTCTGGGTCGCCTACGTCGACGACTTCACCGATCCGGCCGACGCCACCGAGTGGGCGTACGAGACCGCGTCCGCCAACAACCTCGGCGTCTCGCAGTACCTGCTCGCCGTCGCGACCGAGGGTCGCGCGTACTACCTCTGGGGCGACGCGTCCGGACCGGTGAGCGACGAGGAGCTCGGCACGATCGAGCAGCAGCGCATCCAGCCGGCGCTCGCCCAGGACGACTGGCTCGGGGCCGTCGACGCGGCGGCCGACGGCCTCACCGACGCCGTCGGCGGAGGCGGTGCCGGAGGCGATGCTGCCGGCTCCGGAGGCGCCGGCTGGCTCACGTGGGTGCTGGTGATCGTCGCCGTCGGCGTCGGCGTGCTGCTGCTCGTGGTGTTCCTCCGACGGCGCAAGCGAGGTGCGGTGCCTCCCGGCGCGCCGCCCGCCGTCGAGCAGGTGCCGACCGAGGAGCTCGAGCGCCGCGCGGCCTCCGGCCTCGTCGCAACCGACGACGCGATCAAGACGAGCACCCAGGAGCTGGCGTTCGCCAAGGCGCAGTTCGGCGACGGCGCCACGGCCGAGTTCGAGGAGGCGCTCGCGACGGCGAAGGCCAACCTCGACGAGGCGTTCACCCTCCAGCAGCAGCTCGACGACGCCACGCCAGACTCCGAGCAGGACAAGCGCGGCTGGAACGAGCGCATCATCTCGCTCTGCCAGCAGTCGAACGCGCTGCTCGACGAGAAGGCCGAGGCCTTCGACGAGCTGCGCAAGCTGGAGCAGAACGCGCCCGAGGCGCTCGCGCGCGTGCAGGAGCAGCAAGCGGCCGCCGAGGCCGCCCTGGGCGCGGCGGCCGCGCGCCTGCAGACACTGCGCTCCTCGTACGCCCCCGAGGCGCTCTCGACCGTCGCCGACAATCCGGAGCAGGCGCAGCAGCGCCTGGCCTTCGCCGACGAGCAGCTCGCCGCCGCACAGGCATCGATCGGCGCGGGGAAGGGCGGGGAGGCGGCCGTCGGCATCCGCGCGGCCGAAGAGGCTGTCGGCCAGGCCGTTCTCCTCGAGAACGCGATCGGCAAGCTGGCTGACGACCTCACCGCCGGAGAGCAGAGCGCCACCGCGCTGATCGCCGAACTCGAGCAGGACATCGCCATCGCGTCGGCGCTGCCCGACGCCGACGGGCGCGTCGCTGCCGCGATCGCCGCGACGAGGCAGCAGGTCGATGCCGCCAGGGCCAATCTCGCGAGCAGCGCGAAGCGGCCGCTCGTCACGCTCCAGAGCCTCGAAGCCGCGAACCAGCAGATCGACGCGCTCGTGAAGGGAATCCGCGATGCCGCGGCCCAGGCGCAGCGGGCGCGGCAGATGGTCGGCCAGGTGATCATGCAGGCGCAGGCGCAGGTGTCGACCGCCGAGGACTACATCACGGCGCGCCGCGGCGCCGTCGGAGCAGAGGCGCGCACGCGCCTCGCCGAGGCGGGAGCAGCACTCGTGCGCGCCCAGCAGCTGCAGCAGGGCGACCCGGAGCAGGCGATGCAGCATGCGCAGCGCGCCGACCAGCTCGCCGGCCTCGCGATCCAGCTCGCACAGGGCGACGTCGGCTCGTTCGAGGGCGGCGGCCTCGGCGGCATGTTCGGCGGCGGTCAGCAGCAGGGAGGCGGCAACGTGCTCGGCGCCGTGCTCGGGGGCATCCTCATCAACTCGATGATGGGCGGTGGCGGTCGCTCGAGCGGCGGGCTCGGCGGTGGCATGGGCGGCAGTCTCGGCGGCATGTTCGGCGGCGGATCGTCGGGGGGCGGGATCCGCCCCGGCAGCTTCGGCGGCGGGGGCACGCGCGCCCGCCGGGGAGGTGGCCGATTCTGATCACTCCGACCGCCGGCCCGGCGTCACCAGACCTCACACCCCACCACGCCAGATCTGTCCTATAGGAAGGAAATCCGATGGCCAAGCAGTCCATCTTCGGTCGCATCTCCACCCTGGTGAAGGCGAACATCAACGCACTCCTCGACTCCGCCGAGGACCCGCAGAAGATGCTCGACCAGCTCGTTCGCGACTACACCAACTCGATCGCCGACGCCGAGGCCGCCATCGCCGAGACGATCGGCAACCTGCGCCTGCTCGAGCGGGACCACCAGGAAGACATCCAGGCGGCCGCCGAGTGGGGCAACAAGGCGCTCGCGGCCAGCCGCAAGGCCGACGAGCTGCGCGGCACCGGCAACACCGCCGACGCCGACAAGTTCGACAATCTCGCCAAGATCGCGCTCCAGCGTCAGATCAGCGAGGAGAACGAGGCCAAGGCGGTCGAGCCCACGATCGCCTCGCAGACCGAGGTCGTCGCGAAGCTCAAGGACGGTCTCAACGGCATGAAGCAGAAGCTGGAGCAGCTGCGCTCGAAGCGCTCCGAGCTGCTGGCGCGTGCCAAGACCGCGGAGGCGCAGAACAAGGTCCACGACGCGGTGAAGTCGATCGACGTCCTCGACCCGACGAGCGAGCTCGGCCGGTTCGAAGACAAGGTCCGCCGCCAGGAGGCCCTCGCTGCCGGCAAGCAGGAGCTCGCGGCATCCAGCCTCGACGCGCAGTTCGAGAGCCTCGAGGACGTGGGCGAGCTGACCGAGGTCGAGGCCCGTCTCGCCGCGCTCAAGTCCGGCCAGGCACCCGCCCAGGCGGCGATCGACGCACCGAGCGCCCCCTACACGCCGTAACCGATCGTCGAAGGGCGTCGCTCCTCGGAGCGGCGCCCTTCGACGTGTTCGCGCACGGCGTGCGCACCCGCGTGCGCACACGATGCCGGCTGCGAGAGGATGAGGGGATGACGCGCTACCTCGTGGTCCCGCAATGGCAGGGAAGCCCGTCCTCGCGGGCGATGCAGCTCATCGACGGGGCGCACGCGATCGCCGGCGACCTGCCGCGCAGCGCGACCACGATCCTCGACGTTCCGATGGAGGCCGGCGAGGCGCTGGGCACGGGCATCCATCGCCTGAGCGCGCTTCAGCGCGTGCGCGAGCTGATCGGGTCAGAGCTCGACGGCTCCGGCGACCCCGTCCTCGCCGTCGGCGGAGACTGCGGCATCGCCCTCGAGCCGATCGCGCACGCGGCGCGGCGCGTCCCGAATCTGGCCGTGGTGTGGATGGATGCCCACCCCGACCTCAACGCACCCGCGTCGTCGCCGTCAGGGGCGTTCGCAGGGATGGTGCTGCGCGCGGTGCTCGGCGAGGGCGAGCCCGCGCTCACGATCCCGGCGGGCACGGTCGCGCCGGCGCGCACGTTCGTGGTCGGTGCCCGCTCGTACGACCAGGACGAGCTCGACGCGGTCGCCGCTCTCGGCATCACCACGCTCCCCGTCGACGCGCTCGAGGATCCGGAGGTCCTGGCCGCCGCGGTGCGCGCCAGCGGCGCGGACGGCGTCTACGTCCACGTCGACGTGGACGTGCTCGACCCGGCCGAGGTCGCGGGTAACGCGCACCCCGAGCCCTTCGGGCTCACCGTGACCCAGCTCACGGCCGCCATCGCGCGGCTCCGCGCCGAGGTCCCGCTCGTCGGCGCCTCGCTCGCGGGCTACTCCCCCGCGTCCGCGGCGTCCGCCACCGACGACCTCGGTGCGATCCTCCGGGTGGTCGGAGCTCTCGCATGAGTCCGATCCAGACGCCTCCGGCGGGCTGGCGCGCGAGAGCGGATGCCGCGCTCGAACGCGGGCGCCGGTTCGACCGGCTCATCCCGTCGTTCCTTCTCGACTCTCCGATCAGCCGCGTCGGCTACTGGTACGGCAACGCCGTCGGCTGGGTATGGGGCACGCTGTGGTCGACCGGGCGCGTCGAGCGGCGCGAGGGGCTGTGGGTCTTCCGCGGAATGCCGGGCTGGACGTTCGCGCGCGGCGGCGTGTGCGTGGGCGGATGCTTCCTCACCGGCGATGCGCGGATCAGCGACGCGCTGCTGCGGCACGAGGCGGTGCACAAGGCGCAGTGGCGGCGCTACGGCCTCCTCATGCCTTTCCTGTACCTGTTCGCCGGACGCGATCCGCTGCGCAACCGATTCGAGATCGAGGCCGGGCTCGAAGACGGCAACTACGTGCCCAGGCGCGGCCGACGATGAGGCGCGGCCGGGATCGACCCGGCCGCGCCTCCGCTCACGCTACTTGTTCGGGTTCGGGTACATGTGGGCGTTGCAACCCTCTTCGCCGAACGGCGTGCTCACCGACGACGCACCCCGGGTGGCGACCGCGTGGCGCACCTCCCTGGGGATGTGACCCCAGTTCTGCACGACGCCCGGGTCGACCGGCTCCTCGAAATCGAAGTCCTCCAGACCCGAGTACGCGCACAGCGACTTCGCCTTGTACCCGGCGGGCGTCTCCTCGCCGTTCCCGCCACGCTCCCCAGCGAATGCGCCGCCCGTCGAACCGAGCGCGATCACGGCCCCGACCGCGACCCCCAGCAGAATTCCTCTGCGCATTTTCTCTCCCCTATCGATGTGTGCGACGAGCGGCATCGCTCGTCGGCGCTCATCGAACTCCTCGAGGGGGACGGCGTCAAGAGGGGAAACGCCCTAGGGAGCGCTCAACGGCTCAGATCAGCGCGCAGTGGCCAGGCCGTACTGGGCCGGCGTGTGGATGGCCGTCGCGGCGACGCCCATGCCGGTGAGGTGATCCACGATGTCGGCCGTGCCGAGATATCCGCCCATCAGGTGGATGCGGGTCTCGTCGTCTTCGACGCAGAGCATCTCGTCGGCCCAGGCGATCACGGCGCGCGACAGCGCCTCGCCGGCCGCGCAGCCGCGGCCCGTGCCGGGGGCGCCCGAGCGCTGCGACCGGTCGAGCCAGGTCAGCACCATGCGGGTCGGCACGACGATGTCGGCCTGCCACGAGGCATCCGGAATCTCGATGAACACGCGACCGGTCGAGCAGATCGGCAGCGTCGCGAGCATCGCCTCGAGCTCGGCGAGCGAGGACTCGTCGGCGGTGATGAGGTGCTGCACGCGCGTGTGCCGGGAGGTGCGGCAGGCCGCGGCGCTGTGCTCGGCGGAGTGGTTCATGACGCTTCCACTATACCGCGGATGTAGGGTTGCCTAACCTCACTGCAACACACGGTCACGGCTCGCGGAGGAGCACCCGCCGCAGTTCGGCGATCTCGTCGTCGCCGAGCCCGTGCGCGCGCAGATACTCGGCCGGTGACCCGAACCGTGCGGTGACGTCGTCGAGGAGCGCGCGCATGACCGGTGCCGGCGACTTCGTCGCCAGGTCTTCGAGGTGGACCGCCTGGGGATGCATCGACCGCAGGAAGCCGACGATGCGGCGATTGCGCCACTCGGGCAGCAGACCCTCGGTGCGCGCATAGTCGGCGACTACGGCGTCGGGCTCGACGCCCGCGGCCGCGAGGGTCAGCGCCACCGTGACCCCGGTGCGGTCCTTGCCGACCGTGCAGTGCACGAGCACCGGCTGATCCGTGACGATGCCCCTCACGACCTCGACCACGCCGGCCGACGAGTCGTCGACCAGCCGCCGGTACATCTCCTCGAGGCTGATGTCGTCGGCGAAGAAGGACTCGACCGAGCCGAGGAACAGGGGCACCCGCTGCGTGAAGACGTCCAGACCGTCGATGCGACTGGGCGCGTGCGCGACCTCGTCGTCCGCACGCAGGTCGATGATGCGCCGCAGCCCCAGCCCGCCGAGCGCCGCAGTGCCGCGCTCGTCGAGCTGCGCGAGGTTGCCCGAGCGGAACAGGACGCCGTGGCGGGTCACCGCAGCGCCGGCGGGCAGGCCGCCGACGTCGCGCAGATTGACCGCGCCGGAGACGACGGGGTCGGTGGAGTCCGTCACCATGCAGCGCCGGAAGCGGCATCCTTGTCTTCGCCGACCAGGTCGTCGCGCGGCGGTGTGCTGTAGCGACCGGCGATCGCGATGCGGTTGAACGCGTTGATCGACACGAGGATCCAGCTGAGCGCGACGTACTCCTTCTCGCTGAGGATCGTGCCCACCCGGTTGTACACGTCGTCGGGGACGCCTTCCTCGTGGATGAAGACGAACGACTCGGCGAGCTCGAGACCGGCCCGCTCACGGTCGGAGAAGACCCCGGACTCGCGCCACACCGGCAGCTGCCCGATCACGTCGGCGGTGACGCCGGCCTTGACCGCGCGCTCGATGTGCACGCGCACGCAGTAGGCGCAGCCGTTGAGCTGTGACGTGTGGATCTGCACCAGCTCCTTCAGGCGATCGTCGATCCCGCCCTCGCCGGCGATGCCGCCGACGGTCTTCGAGAACGCCGCGAGCGCCTGGTAGGCCGGCGGAGCCGAACGGGACAGGTGGACACGCCGCTCTTCGCTCATGCCGCCAGCCTACCCACGCGCCTCCCGCCGGGGCGGGCCGGACGAGGACCTCCGCGAGTGGAGGACAATGGCGGGGTGAGCGACCCCTTCGACGAGTTCTCCTTCCTCCCCGAGCAGGCCGCGGACGCCGGTATCGACGACCCCCTCCCCCGCGGCGAGCGCCTGACGCTCAGCCTCCCCGACGGCCGGGTGCTGAGCGCGCTGCGGTACACACCGGAAGGGATGACGGATGCCGCGCCCGTCGTGACGTTCCTGCACGGCGCGGGCCTCAACGCCCACACGTGGGACACCACCGTCCTCGCGCTCGGGCTCCCGGCCCTCTCGATCGACCTCCCCGGGCACGGCGACTCATCGTGGCGCGACGACTTCGCGTACGTGGCGCGCGTCCTCGCCCCGGATGCCGCCGCGGGCATCGACGCGTGGACGACCGGCCCACAGGTGCTCGTGGGCCAGTCGCTCGGCGGGCTGACGGCCGCGGCGGTCGCGGCATCCCGCCCCGATCTCGTGCGCGAGCTCGTCGTCATCGACATCACCCCCGGCGTCGACCCGAACGCCGGGCCCACGCAGATCCGCCAGTTCTTCGCGGGCCCCACCGACTGGGCGTCGCGCGACGAGCTCGTCGACCGCGCCCTCGCCTTCGGCCTCGGCGGCGGCACGCGCCGCAAGGCCGAGCGCGGCGTGTACTTCAACTCGCGCATCCGTCCCGACGGGCGCGTCGAGTGGAAGCACCACTTCGCCCACCTCGCCGCCGCGATGGCGGCGGCTGCGCCTCCCGCCGGGACGACGGCTCCGTCGCCGCAGCCCGACGCCGTCTCGGCGGTGCTCGGCGAGTCGGGCTGGGAAGACCTCGCCGCCGTCGCGGCGCCCACGACGCTCATCCGCGGCTCCCGCGGATACGTCACGGAGGCGGACGCGTCGACCTTCGCCGAACGGCTGCCCGAGGCATCCGTCCTCGTCATGGAAGCCGGGCACAACGTGCAGGAGGACGCCGCCATCGAGCTCGGCCGCACCCTGCGGGACCTGGCGGGGAACGATTAACACTTCTGTTGCGTTCGATGTAGCAGGTTCCTCGCGGCACTCCCGCGCTGAATAGGCTTGTCTCTCGCGGCTCCCGTCCTCGCCCGAAATGACCGGGAGCGCGTCCGCACCCCACGCGGATCCCCTCCGAAAGGACCCCCATGCCCCGTCGCACCGCCATCGTCGCGACCTCTCTCCTCGCCGCCGGAGCCCTGCTCCTGACCGCTTGCGGCGGTCAGTCCGAGCCCTCGTCGACCACGACGGCACCGCCCGACCCGGACGCGTCGGCGGCGATCCGGCTCGTGCTCGAGCCCGAGAACCTCGACATCCGGCAGACGGCGGGCGCAGCGCTCGACCAGATCCTGGTCGACAACGTCTACGAGGGCCTGGTCGCACGCACCCCCGAGCAGGAGATCGTCCCGTCGCTCGCAACCGACTGGACGGTGTCGCCGGACGGGCTGACCTACACCTTCACGCTGCGCGAGGGCGTCACGTTCCACGACGGCCAGGAGCTGACCCCGCAGGACGCCGTGTGGTCGCTCGCCACGCGCAAGGCCACGCCGGAGTGGCGGGACTCCGCCCGGCTCGCGAACGTGGAGTCCATCACCGCCGAGGGACAGGACATCGCGCTCCGCCTCGCCGAACCCGACTCCACCCTGCTGTGGAACCTCACGGGTCGCGCCGGACTCGTGTTCAAGGAAGGCGACACCGTCGACTACAGCACGGCGGCCAACGGCACCGGTCCGTTCCGGCTCGACGACTGGCGCCAGGGCGACAGCATCACCTACTCGCGCAACGAGGAGTACTGGGGCGACAAGGCGCAGGTGGCCGAGGTGGTCTTCGACTACATCCCCGACAACCAGGCCGCCCTCAACGCCGCGCTCGCCGGCGAGGTCGACGTGGTGACCGGCTTCGACGCCAACCTCAAGGACCAGATCGAGCAGAGCGGCGACTTCGCGCTCGTGCTCGGGCAGTCCACCGACAAGGGCACACTGGCGTTCAACCAGAAGGACGGCAGCCCGCTCGCCGATCAGCGCGTGCGCCAGGCGATCCGCCAGGCGATCGACCACGACGCCTTCGTCGAAGCGCTCGCGTCGGGCGAGACGCAGTACGGCCCGATCCCGTCGCTCGACCCCGGCTACGAAGACCTCGCCGACGTCGCGCCGTTCGATCCCGAGGCCGCGCGCGCCCTCCTCGAAGAGGCCGGGGTCGAGGACCTCGAGCTCACGCTCACGATCCCGAACTTCTACTCCACGACGATCCCCCAGATCCTCGTGTCCAACCTCAACGACGTGGGCATCACGCTCGAGGTCGACTCGGTCGACTTCTCGACCTGGCTCAACGACGTCTACATCAACCAGGACTACGACCTGAGCTTCGTGCTGCACACCGAGGCGCGCGACTTCGAGAACTGGGCGAACCCGGACTACTACTTCACCTACGACAACCCCGAGGTGCAGGACCTCTACGCGAAGTCCCTCGCCGCCACCGACGAGGAGGAGGCGGCCGCGCTGCTGGCCGAGGCGGCGCGCATCGTGTCGGAGGACGCCGCGGCCGACTGGCTCTACAACGGGGCATCCGTCGTCGCGGTCGGCACTAACATCACGGGTATGCCCTCGATCAACGTGAACGAGCGCCTCGATCTCTCCGAGCTGGCCAAGAGCAACGGGTGATCCGATACACGCTGACGCGTCTGGCCCTGCTCCTGCTCGGCTTGCTCGTCGCCAGCGTGCTGATCTTCCTCTCGCTGCGGGTGCTTCCCGGTGACGTCGCCCAGCTCATCGCCGGCGTCAACAGCACCCCGGGCCAGGTCGAGGCGATCCGCGAGCGGCTCGGGCTCGATCAGCCCCTCCCCGCACAGTACGTCGACTGGATCGGCGGCGTGCTGCGCGGCGACCTCGGCACCTCGCTCCTGACCGGGTCGACGGTCGCGAGCGAGCTCGCCGAGAAGGCGCAGGTCACCGTGCCGCTCGGCATCATGGCGCTGCTGATCGCCGTCGTCTTCAGCGTCCCCCTCGGCGTGCTGTCGGCGATGCGTCGCGGCCGCGCCGACGGCACGGCGCTGAGCGTCGGCGCGCAGACGCTCGCCGCCGTCCCCGTCGTGTGGGCCGGAATGATGCTCGTCGTGGTGTTCGCCGTGTGGCTCGGGTGGCTTCCCGCACAGGGATTCCCCCGCGCCGGGTGGAGCGACCCGTGGGCGGCGATGCGCGCCCTCATCCTGCCCGCCCTCACGATCGGCATCGTCGAGGGCGCCATGCTCATGCGGTTCGTGCGCAGCGCGACGCTGCAGGCGACCGGCCAGGACCACGTGCGCACCGGGGCGGCGAAGGGGCTCACCCGCAACGCCGCGCTGATCCGCCACGGCCTGCCCGACGTCGGCCTTTCGGTCATCACCGTGCTCGGCCTGCAGGTCGCGGGCATCATCGTGGGCGCCGTGATAATCGAGCAGCTGTTCACCCTGCCGGGCATCGGGCGGATGCTCGTCGCCGACGTCGGCGCCCGCGACCTGCCGAAGGTGCAGGGCGAGCTCCTCGTGCTCACCGGCTTCGTGCTCATCGTCGGCTTCGTGGTCGACCTGGTGCACCGGGTCATCGACCCCCGGCAGCGGGAGGCCTCGTGAGCGCCGCGCCGCAGCCGATGGATCGAGCGGATGCCTCGACCCGGGCCCGCCCGTCGCGATGGGCCTGGCTGGGCCGGCTCTGGCATCTCTCGACCGGCCGCTTCGGGCTCATCGTCGTGGCGGTCGTGGTCGCCACCGCCGTCGTCGCCCGCTTCTGGACCCCGTTCGACCCGCAGCAGATCGACATCGCCGACCGCTGGGCGCCGCCGGGCTGGCCGCACCTTCTCGGCACCGATGCGACGGGTCGCGACATCCTGAGCCTGCTGATGGCCGGGGCGCGCACGACGATCTTCGTCGCCGTCGGCGCCGGGCTCGTCGCGACGCTCGTCGGCATCGCGCTCGCCGCCCTCGGGGCTCTCACGGCGCGATGGCTGCGGGAATCGGTCGCGGTGTTCGTCGACATCCTCATCGCCTTCCCCGTGCTGATCATCGCGATGATGATCTCGGCGGTGTGGGGCGGGTCGCTGTGGGTCGTGATCTGGTCGGTCGGCATCGGGTTCGGCGTGAACATCGCGCGCGTCACGCGGCCCGAGCTGCGACGCGTGCTGCACAGCGACTTCGTGCTCGCCGGGCGCGCGTCGGGCCTCACGCCCGCTCAGAACCTCGTGCGGCACCTGCTGCCGAACGTCGCTCCGGTCTTCATCGTCCAGCTGTCGTGGGGCATGGCGGTGGCGGTCCTCGCCGAGGCCGGCCTGTCTTACCTCGGCTTCGGCGCCCCCGTGACCGAGCCGTCCTGGGGCCTGCTGCTGGCCGAGCTGCAGCAGTTCATCACCGTGCATCCGCTCTCGGTCGTGTGGCCGGGGCTCGCGATCACCCTCACGGTGCTCGGGCTGAACCTCCTCGGCGACGGCCTCCGTGAGGCGACCGACCCGACGCTCAGCCGCGCCCGGGGCGCCGCGCGCGTGGCGCGGACCCACCTGCCCGAGGTGGTCTCGTGAGCCTGGAGGTGCGGGATCTCACCATCGAGATCGGCGGCCGTCGCGTCGTCGACGGCATCGGCTTCTCCGTGCCCGACGGCGCGCGCGTCGGGCTCATCGGCGAATCCGGGTCGGGCAAGTCGCTCACCGCGCTCGCGATCCTCGGGCTGCTGCCCGACGGGGCGACCGCCACCGGGAGCATCCGATGGAACGGCCGCGAGCTGATCGGGCTGTCCGACCGGCAGCTGGCCGAGTTGCGCGGCGACGAGATCGGCATGGTCTTCCAGGAGCCCCGGACCGCGCTCAACCCGATCCGCACGGTGGGTCGCCAGATCGCCGAGTCGATCCGCATCCACGAGAAGGCGTCGAAGAAGGATGCCGCGACCCGCGCCGTCGAGGAGGCGTCCCGCGTGGCCCTGCCCGACCCCGGACGGATCGTCTCGCGCTACCCGCATCAGCTGTCCGGAGGCCAGCGCCAGCGCGTGGCCATCGCGATGGCGCTCGCGTGCCGTCCACGGCTCCTGATCGCGGACGAACCGACCACCGCGCTCGACGTCACGATCCAGGCGGAGATCCTCGAACTGCTGCTGTCGCTCGTAGAGGACGACGGCATGTCGCTCGTCTTCATCACCCACGACCTCGCGGTGCTCTCCCAGATCGCCACGCACGGCGTGGTGCTCGAAGACGGCCGCGTCGTCGAGGACGCACCGGTGCCGCAGCTGCTGAGCGCTCCGGCATCGCACGTCACGCAGGGTCTGCTCCGCGATGCAACCGCGACGCTCTGGCGACCCGGCGGCCGATCCGGGGAGGGCGCATCGTGACCGACGTCCTGATCAGCGCACGCGGACTCACCCGCCACTACCCCGCCCCCAAGGCGACCCTCTTCGGACCGCGCGTGTTCACGACGGGCCTCGAGGACGCCGACCTCGACGTGCGGCAGGGCTCAGCCGTCGGGATCATCGGCGAGTCCGGCTCGGGCAAGTCGACGCTGGTGCGCCTGCTCCTCGCTCTCGACACCCCGACCGCGGGCACGGTCGCGTTCGACGGTCGCGTCGTCGACGCGTCGGCGGGCGCGCGATCCCTGCACTGGCTGCGCCGGCGGACCGGGATCGTCTTCCAGGATCCGTACGCGTCGCTGGACCCGCGCATGAGCGTCGGCCGCATCGTGGGCGAGCCGCTGTGGGCGCTCGGGATCGACGGCGACCGGCGCGCGCGCGTGCGGGAGGTGCTCGAGGACGTGGGGCTCGAGGCGGGCATGGCGGAGCGGTTCCCGCACGAGTTCTCCGGCGGTCAGCGGCAGCGGATCGCCCTGGCCCGAGCGATCGTGCACCGGCCGGAGCTCCTCGTCGGCGATGAGCCGCTGTCGGCGCTCGACGTCACGGTGCGCGCGCAGATCCTCGAGCTGCTGGGCGAGCTGCGGGCTCGCGACGGACTCACGCTGCTGCTCGTCTCGCACGACATCGGCGTGGTCCAGAACCTGTGCGACGAGGTGGTCGTCATGAAGGACGGCCGCGTCGTCGAGGAGGGGCCGACCGAGAAGGTGCTGCTGCAGCCGCAGGTCGCCTATACGCGGCGCCTCCTCGCCTCGATCCCGGTCATCGACCCGGGCACTCGCTGACCCGCCGGGTGCTGTGCCGCCGCACGACGGCGCGCCTCTCGCCCCCGCCCGGCGTCGGGGGTCGGGGCTAGCCTCGGAGCATGGCCCACGCGATCATCCCCCCCTACCTGCTCGCCCGAATCGCCGCCGTGCAGGAGCCCACGTGGGAGAGGGCCGCCCAGGCCGCGCGGTCCACGCTCGCTGCTCCGCGCGAATACCGGCCCGTGCGTTCCCGACTGCGACTGTCGATCGAAGACGAGGGCACTCTGGTCGCCGAGACGACACCCGCTCCCGATCGCGAGATCTCCGATGCGCAGCAGCGCGAGCAGCTTCCGGGGGTGCGCGTGCGGGGAGAGGACGACGAGCCCAGCGGCGACGCCGCCGTCGATGAGGCGTTCGACGGGCTGGGCGCGACGTTCGACTTCCTGTGGGACGCATACGGGCGCAACAGCCTCGACGGCGCCGGCGGAGCACTGCTGGCCACGGTCCACTACGGCGAGGACTACGACAACGCGTTCTGGAACGGCGAGCGGATGGTGTTCGGCGACGGTGACGGCGAGGTGTTCTCGGGGTTCACGGGGTCGCTCACCGTCATCGCGCACGAACTCGCCCACGGTGTCATCGAAGACGAGGGCGGGCTCGTCTACAGCGGCCAGTCGGGCGCGCTCAACGAATCCATCGCCGACGTGTTCGGCTCGCTCGCCGAGCAGCACCACCTCGGCCAGACCGCCGACCAGGCCTCGTGGCTCATCGGCGAGGGCATCTTCACCGACGCCGTCGAGGGCTCCGCGCTGCGGTCGCTCGAGGCTCCCGGCACGGCCTACGACGACGACGTCCTCGGCAAAGACCCGCAGCCCGCGCACATGCGCGACTTCGTGGTCACCCGCGACGACAACGGCGGCGTGCACATCAACTCCGGCATCCCGAATCACGCGTTCTACCTCGTGGCGACCGCGCTCGGCGGCCACGCGTGGGAGCGCGCCGGCCGCATCTGGTTTCGGGCGCTCACGTCGGGCACCCTCTCGCAGACGGCGGATTTCACAGCGTTCGCCGATGCCACCCTGGCCGCCGCCGCAGCGGAGTACGGTGAGGAATCGGAGGAAGCCGCCGCCGTCCGGGCCGCCTGGGCGGGCGTCGGCGTGATCGACGATGCCCGAGTCGCAGAGCCCGCTGCCTGACGCCGCCACGAGCGCGCCCTCGCCGGGGCCTGTCCCCACCCCGTCGCCGGGCCCGTCGCCTGTCCCTCCTCCGCCTGACGGCGAGGTCGGACCGGTGGAGGTCGCCGTGAAGCGCAGCGGCGGGTTCGCCGGCCTGACGAAGCAATGGCGTGCCGAGCCGGCGCAGGCCGACGCGCCCGCCTGGATCGAGCTCATCACGCGGTGCCCGTGGGATGCGCCGACGGAGGCCGAGGCGGAGGCGGCGGACGGCGTGGGCGGCGACGGCGGACCGGATTCGGTTGACGGCGCAGCCGGCGCGCCGGTGCGCCTCGCATCCGCGGGCCCGGGAGCGGACCGCTTCGTGTGGTGGATCCAGGCGCGGTGCGGCGAGGACGAGCAGCGCGAGGCGGAACTGCCCGACGACGAGCTCATCGGGGCCTGGCGCGAGCTGGTCGACGCCGTGCGCGACTGGAGCCGTGCGGCCGGCTGACCCGCGCCTGCGCGATCAGCGGGAGAAAAGGCCCTTCTTCGGCTTCTTGACCGGCTTGAGCTCCTTCTGCAGGTAGATCGTGCCGAGCCAGCGGCCGAACTTGAAGCCGACGCGCCCCATGCGCCCCACCTCGACGAAGCCGAGCTTCTCATGCAGTGCGACCGACCCTTCGGCGCCTTTGTCGCTGATCACCGCGACCATCTGCCGGATGCCCTTCTGCTCGCACGCGGCGATCAGTTCGACCAGCAGCGCCTTGCCGAGCCCCTTGCCCGTCGCGGCCTGCCCGAGGTAGATCGAGTTCTCGACCGAGTAGCGGTATGCGGACTTGCTCGACATCGGCTGAACGAGCGCATACCCGAGGATCTGGCCGGACGGCGATTCGGCCACGAGGAACGGCAGGTCGAGCTTGCGAAGGAAGGCGAGCTTCTCGCGCCACTGCGCGATGGACCACTTCTTCTCGTCGAACGTCACAACCGAGTTGGTCACGTAGTAGTTGTAGATCTCGCGGATGTCGGGGATGTCGCGCTCGGCGACCGGGCGGATCTCGAACGAGAACGGCCGCTCGGGCTCGGGCCGGCGGCGCAGGTGCCGGGGCAGCGTGCGCCGGTCGCGGTCGTATTCCTCCTCGAGCATCACGCCAGCCTACGCGTCGCTCGGAAGCGCCCAGTCGACCGGCCGACCGCCCTGCTCGGCGAGGAGCTCGTTGGCACGCGAGAACGGCCGCGAGCCGAAGAACCCGCGGCTGGCCGACAGCGGCGAGGGGTGCGTGGACTCGATGACGGGCGTGTCGCCGAGCAGCGGACGCAGGTTCGCGGCATCCCGTCCCCAGAGGATCGCGACGAGCGGGCCGCGTCGATCGACTAGGGTGCGGATGGCGTGCTCGGTGACTTTCTCCCACCCCCAGCCGCGGTGGGAAGCGGGCTGTCCCGGGGCCACCGTCAGCACGCGGTTGAGCAGCATGACGCCCTGGTCGCTCCACGCCGAGAGGTCGCCGTGCGGGGCGCGCGGCACGGCGAGATCGGCCTCGAGCTCCTGATAGATGTTCGAGAGGCTGCGAGGCAGCGGGCGTACGTGGCGGTCGACGGCGAAGGACAGACCGATCGGATGCCCCGGCGTCGGGTACGGATCCTGACCGACGATCAGCACCCGCACGTCGGCGAGCGGACGCTGGAACGCGCGCAGCACCCGGTCACCGGCAGGCAGGTACGAGCGGCCCGCGGCGACCTCGGCGCGCAGGCGCTCGCCCAGCACGGCGATGTCGGGGGCGACGGGCTCGAGCGCCGACGCCCATCCCGGATCGATGAGCCCCGCCTCGGCGAGCTCTGGCAGCGTCATCGCCATGCGGCGGTCCGGCGGGGGCTCGGGAAGGTCGTCGTCCACACGCACCCAGACTAGGCGGGGCACGGTGTTAGTCTCGCCCCGTGTCACGCGCCTCCTCCGCCGCCGACCGCCTGCGCGGCTCCGCGCTCGGCATCACCGCCGGTCTCATCGGCTGGTTCGTCCTCGTCGAGGTGACGAGCGGCATCCTGCAGGGTTACTACGTGCCGCTGTTCAGCGACATCGTCGACCAGCTCGGCATCCACGATTCGGATGTCAACTGGTTCGAGGCCGCGCAGCTGCTCCTGTCGGCCCTCGTGGTTCCGATCCTGGCGAAGCTCGGCGACATGTACGGGCACAAGCGCATCCTGCTGATCGCCGCGATCCTCACCGCAGCCGCGAGCTGGTGGCTCGCGTTCGCGGGCGACTTCTGGAGCTTCCTGATCGCGTGGGCGCTGCAGGGTTTCTACGTCGTGTGGCTGCCGCTCGAGATCGCGCTGATCTTCGAGCGGGGCCGGCGCCAGAACCGGGGCGTCTCGCTGACGCGGCGCGCCGCCGGTCTCCTCGTCGTCGGCCTAGAGGCCGGCGCGATCATCGGCGCCCTCGCCGCCGGGCGCATCTTCACCGCCACCGGCGATCTCACCCTCACGCTCACGGTGCCCGCGATCGCCGTGACGCTCGTCTGCCTGGTGATCTGGCTCGGCGTGCCCGAGTCCGAGCCTGTCCGCGGTCGTCGACTCGACACGTGGGGATTCGTGATCCTCGCGCTCGCCCTGCTGCTCGTGACGAGCTCGCTCACCTTCCTCCGGCTCAACGGCGCGGGCTCGCCCCTCGTGTGGCTGCTGCTCGCGCTCGGCATCGTCGGCTTCGTCGTCTTCGTGCTGTTCGAGCTGCGCCAGTCCGATCCTGCGATCGACATCCGCGTGCTGCGCCGGCCCGAGATGTGGCCGGTGCAGGCGACGGCGTTCCTCGTCGGCATCAGCCTGCTGGGTGCGCAGGGGCCGCTGTCGACCTACGCCGGCACCGACTCCTCGCTCGGCTATGGACTGGGGCTCGACGCCGAGGCGCGGTCCTATGTCATCGGCCTCTATCTGGTGTCGCTCATCGTCGGCGCAGTGCTCTTCGCCGTGACCTCGCGCCGCGCCAACCCGCGCCTCATCCTCATCGTGGCGTCGGCGCTCGTGGGGATCGGGTACGCGCTGTTCCTCCCGTTCCACGTCGAGCTGTGGCAGGTGCTGCTCAACCTCTCGATCGCCGGGATCGGCTCGGGCGCGCTCGTCGGCGCCCTGCCCGCCGCGGCGGCCGCGGCGGCGCCGCACGGCCAGACCGGCATCGCCTCGGCGCTGACGAACACCACCAAGACGATCGGCGGCACGTTCGCCTCAGCGATCTTCGGCGTCGTGCTGGCGGCGGGCGCGGGTGTGGTCGCGAGCGAGACCGCGGCGTCGCTCGGCGGCTACCTCGCGGTGTGGTCGATCTGCGCCGCCGGCGGCTTCCTCGCCGCGGTGCTGCTCTTCTTCGTGCCGAAGGTCGCCTTCGCCGACACCCTGCCCGAAGAGGCCGAGGCCGAGGCATCCGTCACCTCCTGAGCCCGCGCGCGCTCGAATCTGTACGAAATCGACCCTCCGCGCGCGCCCGAAGGTCGATTTCGCACAGACCGGCGGAGTGAAGGGGTGGGATGCCGCGGCTCGGCGAGTCAGCGGCGTGACGCGGCCGTCGTCATCACGAGCTCGAGGCCCCCCTCGACGGGAACGAGCTCGAACGAGACCACGGCCGAGGCGAGGTCCGCGAGCGACGAGACGTGCGTGCCGCCGCAGGGGATGCGGGCCTCCGCGCCGGGAAGCTCGCACACCCACGTGCGGCGGTCGGCGAGCGCCGGGCCTTCGGTCTCGATGCGCACCGCGCCGCCGGTCGCGAGCCACTCGGCGAGGCGCGCGTTCACGTCCGCCGCGAGCGCGTCGAGGTCGTCCAGCGCCGCCGGGTCGAAGCCCTTGCGGCGCAGGGACTTGCCGACGCGGTACACGTCGCGCGAGCCGTCGGGGAGGATGCGGGACTCCTGGATCGCGAGCGCGTCGAACGCCGGGGCGCCGAGCGCATCGGCGGGTGCCTCTTTGCGCCAGGCGCCGGCAAGAGCGGCGTCGAGCGCGAGCGAGGCGAGGTGGCACGCGGTGTGGCCCGCCGAGAGCTGCGCGCGGTACGCAGCATCCGCTTCGATCTCGACGGCATCAC
The DNA here is from genome assembly GCF_054824025.1 of Microbacterium sp. HJ5. NCBI lineage: Bacteria > Bacillati > Actinomycetota > Actinomycetes > Micrococcales > Microbacteriaceae > Microbacterium > Microbacterium sp. HJ5. The sequence goes on along the minus strand of NZ_JSYE01000016.1, from coordinate 46,359 downwards.
CCTCGGCGACGTCCGCGCCTTCGACCAGATGCGCGACGACGAAGGTCCAGCCCTCGGTGCCGGTGCGCACGGGGACGTCCGGTCCGAGGAGCAGCGCGTCGCCCTGCGACGCACCGACGACGGCGTCCACGACGGGGAACTCGCGTCCGCCGGCGCGGAGCACACCGCGGTCGGCGGGCTGATCGGGCCACGCGGTGTCGACCGGATGGAAGGCGGTGGTGTCGAGCACGATCGCGGAACGGCCGTCGCCGGCATCGGCGACGTGGAGCACCGTGGCGCTCGCGCCCGTCGCGCCGCCCGGGTACGTGATCGTCGAGCCGGACGCCGGGATCACGTGAGGCCCCCCTCGCCGCGCGGCCGGAGCGGTCCGCGGGCGAGAAGATGCTGAGCGGACTGCGCCACTGGCCGCATCGTGACGAGGTCGAGGTTGACGTGCCCGGGAGCATCCAGCGCGTAGGCGATCACGTCGGCGACGTCTTCGGCGGTCAACGGCGCCTCGACCCCCTCGTACACGCGCTCGGCGGCGACCTTGTCGCCGAGCCGGTTCGCGGTGAACTCCTCGGTGTGGACCATGCCCGGCGCGATCTCGATGACCCGGATCGGCTCGCCGTTGAGCTCGAGCCGGAGCGCGTGGGCGAGCATCGCCTCGCCCGCCTTCGCCGCGTTGTAGCCCGCGCCGCCGGCGTACGCCGTCTGCGCGGCCGTCGAGGTGACGAAGAGGGCGTCGGCGTGCCCGGACTCTCCTGCGGCATGGCGCAGCTGCGGCAGGAGCGCCGCGACGAGGCGCTGCGACGAGAGCACGTTGACGTCGAACATCCACTGCCAGTCCTCGGCGCGTCCGTCCTCGACGCGATCGGCCCCTCGTGCACCGCCGGCGATGTGGACGAGGGAGTGCACGGGTCCGGAGTCCGACAGGAACTCGGCGAGCGCCTCGACGTCGGCGTCGGACGTGAGGTCGGCGGCGAAGGCCACGGCGCCGATCTCGGCCTCGAGCTTCTCGAGGCGATCCGCGCGGCGGGCGACGGCGACCACGTCCCAGCCCCGCGAGCGCAGCGCCCGCGCCGTCGCCTCCCCGATCCCCGAACTGGCCCCGGTCACCACCGCACGTCTGGTCGTCATGACTCCACGGTACCCATCCGGATCCGCGATCGGCGTCGCCGCCGGGCGCCGGAGGTTACGTCACATTTCCCCCTCGTTGTTGACAGGGGCGTGGCATCCGTACTCTCGATCCGGTCGGGGGACGTCGTCCCCACCCCACCGAACCCGCAGGAGCTAGCCGTGTCCGCACCCGAGAACTGGCGTTTCGAGACCAAGCAGATCCACTCCGGCGCCGCGCCGGACCCGGTCACCAAGGCTCGCGCCACGCCCATCTACCAGACGACGTCGTACGTCTTCGACAACGCCGACCACGCGGCCAACCTCTTCGCGCTGGCCGAGTTCGGCAACATCTACACGCGCATCCAGAACCCGACGCAGGCCGTCGTCGAGGAGCGCCTCGCCGCACTCGAGGGCGGCACCGGTGCGCTCCTCGTCGCGAGCGGTCAGGCAGCCGAGACGTTCGCGGTCCTCAACATCGCCGAGGCAGGCGACCACATCGTGTCGTCGAGCTCGATCTACGGCGGCACCTACAACCTCTTCAAGTACACGCTCGCCAAGCTCGGCATCGAGACGACCTTCGTCGAGAACCAGGACGACCCCGAGGAGTGGCGCCGCGCGGTGCGCCCGAACACGAAGCTCTTCTTCGCCGAGACCATCGGCAACCCGAAGATCAACGTGCTCGACATCCGCACGGTCGCCGACGTCGCGCACGAAGCCGGCATCCCGCTGATCGTCGACAACACGATCGCGACGCCCTACCTCATCAAGCCGTTCGAGCACGGCGCCGACATCGTCATCCACTCGGCGACGAAGTTCCTGGGCGGCCACGGCACCGTCATCGGCGGCGTGATCGTCGACGGCGGCACCTTCAAGTGGTCCGAGAACGTCGAGAAGTTCCCCGGCCTCACGGTGCCCGACCCGTCGTACCACGGCGCGTCGTACACGGCTGCGGTGGGCGACGCCCTGGCGTACGTCATCAAGGCGCGCGTCCAGCTGCTGCGCGACCTCGGCGCCGCGATCGCACCGCAGAGCGCGTGGCTGCTCATCCAGGGCATCGAGACCCTGTCGCTGCGCATCGAGCGTCACGTGCAGAACGCGCAGGAGATCGCCGAGTGGCTCGAGAACCAGGCCGACGTCGCGTCGGTCAACTACTCCGGCCTGCCCACGTCGCCGTGGTACGCCGCGGCCAACAAGTATGCGCCGAAGGGCGTGGGCGCGGTCCTGTCATTCGAGCTGAAGGGCGGCGTCGAGGCCGGCCGCGAGTTCGTCAACTCGCTGACCCTCTTCAGCCACCTGGCCAACATCGGCGACGTGCGCTCGCTCGTCATCCACCCGGCGTCGACCACGCACTCGCAGCTCACGCCCGAGCAGCAGCTCACCACCGGCGTGACGCCCGGACTCGTGCGCCTCTCGGTGGGCCTCGAGAACATCGACGACCTGAAGGCCGACCTCGAGCAGGCCCTCGCGGCCGCGCGTCGCGTGTCGGAGGCCGCACGCGCCTGACGTCAGACCGAGCTGAGCGGATGCCTCGACCCCACGCGGGCCGGGGCATCCGCCGTTCACGGCGCCACGCTCCGACGGTGCAGGTCACGGGGCACGCGGGCCGGGGCATCGGCCGTTCCGTCCTGCCAGGTGTCAGGTCGCGTCCCACCAGCGGAGCACGCGAAGGGCCCGCAGTGTCGCCCAGCGGCTCGGGAAGCCGTCGTGCTCGCCCTCCATCGTGAACAGCATCGGACCTTCGTGATGGTTCTCGAAGGGGAACAGCCCGTTGTCGAGGCGCTTCGCCCGCAGAACCTCGATCGCGTCGGCGCAGCGCTCGTCGCGCTCGGGCCGCGCGAGGCGGAAGTACTCCAGGCCGCGGAGCACATCATGGAACCAGCGCACCGGCACCGAGATCATCGTGATGCGCGGGTCGGGGATGGTGCCGTCGGACTTGCGACGGTAGAGCCGGCGGTCGAGCAGCCACTCCTCGCCCCGCAGACGGGCGTCGTGCAGGTCGGCCGAGCCGCCCGCATACTGCTCCCACGCCCACAGACCCTCGAGGGCGCAGATCGTCGAGTGGAACGAGCTCGGGGTCGCGGCGTCGTCTTCCCAGCAGTTCCAGCCGCCGTCGGCGTGCTGCGTGGCGAGGAGCGTGCGGGCGATGGATACGGCCTCGTCGCGGCCGAAGTACGCGCCGACGTTGAGCGCGATGCCGTTGATGCAGGGCTCTGCCTCGCCGTGGAAGTACAGGTCGCCGTTGTACTCCCACCGCGCGTTCTCGGCCGCGCGGCCGACCGCCCGGACCGCCTCGGGCGAGGCGGGGTCGATGCCGTACTCGACGAGCGACTGCAGCGAGAAGTGCGTCGCGGTCCACGCGTCGAAAAAAGGCCTGTCCTCGTCGACCCAGCCCGGTCGGTAGGTGCCGCCGTCCCACAGGCCGTCGTCGCCCTGCTCGGCGAGCAGCTGCGCTCCCCAGCCCTCGGTCGCCACCCGCGCGCGCTCGGCCGTGACCTCGGACGCCGGAGCGTCTGTCAGGTCGCGCATCACCTGCCACCGGATCGACGGGTCGCCGCTCATCAGGTACTCGGTCACGTCCATGCCACGGATGCTAGACCGGTCCGGCGACACGGCGCCTTCCGCCACCGTAGGGTGAGCGCGTGGGCACCGACGGAGCAGCCGCGGCGATCGCGGCCTTCTACGACGACTTCGGGCGCCGCTGGGCGCGCGGCACCTCTCCCCTCTACGAGGACTGGGCGCTCGGCATCGCCGCCGACCCGGAGGCGCTGAACCGCCTGGCAGGACTGCCGAAGGCCAAGCAGCAGCCGAACCTCCTGTTCGCGTCGATCCGCTGGCAGGGCGCGCCGCTCGTGCCGTACGCCGAGCTGCGCCCGTGGCTGCTCGAGCACTGGGACGACGTCGTGGCCACGGGAGGGACGCGCAGCGTGCAGACGAACGAGGCGAACCGCTGCGCGACATGGCTGCCGCCGCTGTCGCGCATCGACGGTCCGGTGGCGCTTCTCGAGGTCGGCGCCGCCGCGGGGCTGTGCCTCTACCCCGACCGGTACAGCGTCGAGTACGACACTCCCTCGGGACGTCGTCGGGTCGATCCGGCGGCCGGGCCCAGCGCCGTCGAGCTGACCTGCCGCGTCGACGACGAGGCATCCGTTCCCGACCGCAGCCCCGAGGTCGTGTGGCGACGCGGCATCGACCTCGACCCGATCGACGCGTCCGACCCCGAAGCGGTCGACTGGCTCGCGAACCTCGTGTGGCCGGGACCGGACCACGACGCGCGCGTGACGCGGCTGCGCGCGGCGGCGGCGGTCACGGCATCCGATCCCCCCGAGATCGTGCGCGGAGACCTCCTCGAGCGCGTGACGGAGGTCGCCGCCGGATCGCCGCGCGACGCGACGCTCGTCGTGTTCCACAGCGCGGTGCTGCTGTACCTCGAGGACGACAAGCGCCGGCGCTTCGCCGACATCATGGCGGGTCTCGGCGAGACGATCGGGCGGCGGGTCGTTTGGCTGTCGAACGAGACGACGGGCACGCTGCCCGAGATCGACGCCGCCGTGCTGCCCGGCACCGCGACCGACCACCGGTTCGTGCAGACGTGGGATGCGGTGCCGATCGCCCTCGCCGGCCAGCACGGCGCGGTCTACGAGACGGCGCCGTTCCGGGGCTGACCCCGCGGCGGCCCGCCGGCGCGGCGCGCGGGGCTCTGGCCAGTCCCCGGCACAGGCACCGGCCACCACGCGTAACAGTCGGTCCTCACACCGCGGCACGGGCGAGAATGGGCGGATGGACTGGCAGACCTCCGAAGACACCGTGCCCTCGGCACCGGTGACGGAGGCCGACGCCCGCCTGCTGCTCGGCCGACCTCCGGCCACCGGCGCGTGGCGCGACGGCGACCCCGTCGGCGAGCGCCACTTCGCCGCCTTCGGGTCCTTCCGCACCGAGGGCGGGCGCGAGCTCCCCGCGTACCGCCTCGCGTACGAGACGTGGGGCGAGCTGAACGCCGCACGCGACAACGCCGTGCTCGTTCTGCACGCCCTCACGGGTGACAGCCACGTGCGCGGACCGGCCGGGCCGGGGCATCCGACCACCGGCTGGTGGGACGAGATCGTGGGGCCCGGCGCTCCCGTCGACACCGACCGCTGGTTCGTCGTGGCCCCGAACATGCTGGGCGGATGCCAGGGGTCGACCGGTCCCGCGAGCATCGGGCCCGACGGCTACGAGTGGGCCTCGCGCTTCCCCTACCTGACGATCCGCGACCAGGTGGCGGCCCAGGTGCGCCTCGCCGACGCGCTCGGCATCGACGTGTGGGCCGGCGTCATCGGCGGCTCGATGGGCGGCATGCACGCGCTCGAGTGGGCGGTGGGCCTGCCGGACCGCGTCGAGCGCGTGGGGGTCCTGTCGGCGCCGCCCGTCAACACCGCCGACCAGATCGCGCTCAACTCGGTGCAGCTCGAGGCGATCCGCATCGACCCGCGCTTCCAGGGCGGCGAGTACTACGACGCCGCCGACGGGGACGGCCCGAACCGCGGCCTCGCGCTCGCGCGACGCATGGCGCTCCTCAACTACCGCTCCCCCACCGAGCTGAACCAGCGGTTCCAGCGCTCATGGCAGTCCGGGGTCAGCCCGCTCGGCCACGGCGGCCGGTTCGCGGTCGAGTCGTACCTGGACTTCCACGGCAACAAGTTCACGCGCCGGTTCGACGCCAACAGCTACATCACCCTCGTCGAGGCGATGAACTCGCACGACGTCGGCCGCGACCGCGGGGGCATCGAGGACGCCCTCGCCCGCGTGACGGCCACGGCCCTCGTGCTCGGGATCGACAGCGACCGCCTCTTCCCCATCGACGGCCAGCACCGCATCGCCCGCGGCATCCGTCGCACGCTCGACGGCGACCGCTCCGTCGTGCTCACGAGCGACTTCGGCCACGACGGCTTCCTCATCGAGACGCACGCCGTCGGCGCCCACGTGCGGCGCCTGCTCGAAGGCTGATCGGGCCCGGCAGACCTGCTGCCCACCGCGCCGCGCCTGCGCCGGAGCTGACCCGGCGTCACTCGGCCCGCGTGTACCGCCAGGGAAGCGCATCGATCTCGAGGCGATGACGGGCGGCGGATGCCTCGGCCGAGGCATCCGATTCGTATTCGGCGTCGCCGTGCCAGAGCAGCACGGGGCCTTCGGCTCCTCTGCGGGCGACGGTCTCGAACCGCGCGACGCCGCCGAGCCGCGCAGCGCCGAGGACCGAATCGACGTCCGGATGCCCGACGAGTCCGTGGAGCGTCACCCACGTCGGCGGGTACAGCGTGAGCTCGCCGCGTCCATGGCGCGCGAGCACGTCCGCCGGCGCGGCCCATTCCGACGCGATCGCCTCGTCGGCCTGGAGCCGCAGATCCCCTTCGGGCGCGAGGACCGCGAAGAACCACGTGCGGATGCGGAGGGCGATGCCGGGCGGCGGGTCCCAGCACGAGACCGTGACGAGGTCGCCCGGGTCGACGAGCAGGCCGGTCTCCTCGAGCGTCTCGCGCACGGCGGCGCAGCGCGCGGAGTCCTCCTCGCCGTCGCGGAGGTCGTCGTCTTCGAGCTTGCCGCCGGGAAACACCCACGCGCCGGCGAAGGACCGGCGGTCCGGCCGCTCGATGAGCAGGACGCGCAGCCCGTCGGGCGCATCGCGCAGCAGCAGCACCGTCGCGGCGACGGGGATGTCGGGATCGGCTCCGTCCTCCGAGGTGCGCGCCCGCGCCGCCTCGATCGAGTCGGCGACGGCTCTCACGGCCCGGTCTGCGGGGGTCTGCTCCGGCACGCGACCACTCTAGGCGGTGCCCGGCGCGGGCCCGCACGGCGCAGGCCGGCGCCGACGTCAGTTCGAGAGCACGACCCCGCGCGCACGCTCGGCCGCGAGGCTGGCGAAGGCGAGCCCCAGGCCGCCGAGGGCGAGCGCCACGCCGACCCATGCCGGGGCGACGAAGCCCCAGCCGACCGCGATGGCCACGCCGCCCAGGAACGCACCGAGGCTGTTGCCGATGTTCAGCGCCGAGTGGTTGAGGGCGGCGGCGATGGACTGGTTGTCCTCGGCGACGTCCATGAGCCGCGTCTGGATAGTGGGGCTCAGCACCGACGACGTGAATCCCGTCAGGAACACGAAGAAGGCGAGCGCCCAGATCCAGTGCGACGTGACCGCCAGCAGTGCGAGCACGAGCGCGAGTGCGACGAGTCCGCCCACGAGCGTGCGCTTGAGGTCGACGTCGGCGAGGTGCCCGCCGACGAGGTTGCCGATCGTCATGCCGAGCCCCATGAGGATGAGCACGATCGGCACGACCCACTCGGGCGAGCCGGCCACCTCTGTCACCATCGGGGCGACGTAGGTGTAGACGGCGAAGAATCCGCCGAAGCCGATCGCGCCGACGGCGAGCGCGAGCCACACTTGGCCGATGCGGAAGACCTTGAGCTCGGCGCGCAGCGTGCGCCCCGGATCGCCCGGGTGCTCGGGCACGAAGAACGCGATGAGGACGGTCGCCGCGGCGAAGATGCCCGCCACGACCATGAACGCCGCGCGCCAGCCGACCTGCTGACCGAGGTACGTGCCGAGCGGCACGCCCACCACGTTGGCGATGGTGAGTCCGGTCAGGACGAAGGCGACACCCTTCGCCCGCTGGCCGGGTCCGAGCACCTCGGCCGCGACGAGAGCGCCGATGCCGAAGTACGCACCGTGCGGCAGCCCTGCGAGGAACCGCGAGAGCGCGACCCACTCGAACGTCGGCGCCAGGAACGTGAGCGCGTTGAAGACGGTCAGCGCCAGCGCGAGCCCGATCATCACGCGGTGCCGCGGGTACTTCGCCACGGCGCCCGCGATGGTCGGCGCTCCGACGACGACGCCGAGTGCGTACAGCGTGATGAGCCAGCCGGCCTGGGCGATCGCGTCTTCCGAGCTCGACGCCCACACCACGGGCAGGAGGTCGGCGGCGATGTTCGGCAGCAGGCCCATGACGACGAATTCGGTCATGCCGATGCCGAAGCTGCCGACGGCGAGGGAGAGGAGCGCCCACATCGCCGCACCCCTCGTCAGAGTCGAGGAGGTCACCGGGTCATGCTAGCGGCGGGTGAGGCATCCTGTCGAATCGATTCGAGCGGATGCCGCGACCGCTGCGCCTCATTCGAGGGACGATCCCCCGCCCAGCTCGTCGATCGCCGCCTCGAGGCGCTCGATCTTGCCGTCGAGCTCACCCGAGTACCCCGGCCGGATGTCGGCCTTGAGCACGAGGGACACCCTCGAGCCGAAGGGCTGCACCGCCTCGGTGGCGCGGCGGACGACGTCGAACACTTCGTCCCACTCCCCCTCGATCTCGGTGAACATCGACGTCGTGCGGTGCGGGAGCCCGCTGCCGCGGACGACGCTGACCGCCGCGGCGACGGCGTCGTGCACCGATCCGTCGGCATTGCCGGTGCCGCTGGGGGCGACGGAGAAGGCGACGAGCATGGGGAACCTCCGGGTTCGTGGGGCGGTGATCAGGATCGAGGAAGGGCGAGCGGATGCCGCGTCCCGCGCGGCACGCGGGCGAGACGCGCGACCGCCCATGCGAGCAGGCCCACCAGCAGCATGTTGCGCAGGGTGAGCACGCCCGCGGCGAGCGGGTCGGCGAGGATGAGCCGGTCGTACAGCAGGGGGTAGACGAGCTGGGTGAGGAGCGCCGCAGCCAGCGCGCCGACGGCGGCCCATCGCCAGCGTCGCCGGTCGAGCACGAGTCCGATCGCGACCGGGGCGATGATCCACGTGAGGAACTGGGGCGAGCCGACCTTGTTGAACACGATGAGCGCGAGCACGAGAGAGAACGCGAGCGGCGGGAAGAGGGCGGCGAAGCTCGCCCCGCGCCACGCCTTCACGGCGCCGAGCACGGCGATGGCCGCCACCGCGAGACCGAGCAGCGGCGTCATGACGGCGATGACCGCATCGACGCCCGCCCCCGTCACCTGGAACGTGAGGATCTCGGAGTCGTAGTACACGAACGCGCCGTCGATGCCGGCGACCACCTGCCACAGGAACCACGACGTCACCGGCGCTTCGAGCTGCAGCCCCCGGCCCGTCTGACCGGCGACGAAGCCCAGCACGTGGGCGCCCCCGCCCGCGACCGCCACGGCGATCACCGTGAGCGCGGTCACGATCACGGCGCCGCCGCTGATCACGAGGCGGCGGCGGACGGCGATCACCGCGGCCGCCAGCAGCGCCGCCGGCCACACCTTCATCCAGGTCGCGGCCGAGAGCAGGAGCGAGGCGAGGAGCGGCCGGCCGATCAGCCACAGACAGCCGGCGAGCGCCAGCGGCACGGTCACGCCGTCCAGGCGGTACATGCCCGCGGGCCCGAGCAGCAGGATGAACGCCAGCCAGAACGCCGCCGCGAGCGTGCGTCCGGCCGATCTGCCGCGGCCGACGAGCAGCCCGAACGCGAGCGCGTCGGCGGCGGTCACGAGCAGCGCCCACGCGACGGTGTAGCCCGCGATCCACTCGGCACCGAGCGCGAGGACCATCGGGATCAGCGCGAGCTGCGGATAGATCCACTCACTGTCGACACCGACGATCGTGCCGCGCTCGAGGGCGTCGCGCACCCACGGCTCATAGACGAGGTAGACGTCGCCCATGGGCATGTTCGGGAGGACGAAGCCCGACACCCCGACGAAGAGGTGAACGAGGACGAAGGCGATCCACAGCCCTGCGCGCCTCGACACCGTCTCATCATATTCAGGCTGAGTGCCTGCTCCCGCTCAGCGCGGGCGCGTGCGGCCGTCGCGCCTCACACGGCGTCCAGCGCGGCGGCGACCGCACGGGGCAGAGCCTCGGCCACGTCGAGCGCCGTGACCGGGCCGCCCCCGCGCTCGCCCGAGGCGATGCGCGCCGCGTGCCCGTGCAGCCAGGCGCCGGCCGCGGCGAGGGACGCGAGGGACGGGGCATCCGTCGATCGATCCGCGCCCACCGCGCCCGCGACGAGCGCCCCGATGACGCCCGCCAGCACGTCGCCCGTACCCGCGGTGGCTAGCCACGGCGTGCCGGCCGAGACCTCGATGCCACCGCCGCCGGGGGCCGCCACCACTGTCACCGCGCCCTTAAGGAGCACCACCGCGCCCGTCGCGTCGGCCGTCTCGCGGGCGGCCGCCACGCGGTCCGGCCCCGCGACGGCGAGGCCGAGCCGCGACCGCAGTCGCGCGTGCTCGCGGTCGTGCGGCGTGAGGATGCGCGCAGCGGTGCCGTCGGCGGCGAGGTCCAGCGCGCCCGCGTCCACGACGACCGGGTCGGTGTCGTGCAGGATGCCGCGCAGCGCGACGGACTCGTCGGCACTGCGCGTCGAGGCATCCGTCCCGGACCCGATCAGCCACGCCTGCACGCGGCCGTCCGCGGCGACAGTCTCGGGCCGGCGCGCCAGGACGAGCGCCGTCGGCCGGTCGGGGCCGAGGTAGCGGACCATGCCGAGCCCGGCGCGCCACGCCGCCTCGACGCCGAGCACCGCGGCGCCCGGGTAGGCATCCGAGCCCGTGCGGACCCCGAGGACGCCTCGGGAATACTTGTCGTCGGCGGCCGTTGGCCTCCGGAGGACGCGTCCCGTGTCCTCCACCGTCCATGACCGGGTCATGGCGCCACCCTACTCGCGGAGACTTCGCCGGATGAGCACCCTCTTCACGCCCCTGTCGCTGCGCGACCTCACCCTGCGCAACCGGCTGTGGGTCTCGCCGATGTGCCAGTACAGCGCCGTCGACGGGGTGCCGCAGGAGTGGCACCACACGCACCTGGCCCAGTTCGCTTCGGGCGGCGCCGGTCTCGTGATCGCCGAGGCGACCGCCGTCTCGCCCGAGGGCCGCATCTCCCCCGAGGACACGGGCCTGTGGACCGATGACCAGCGCGACGCCTGGGCGCCGATCGTCGCCGCCGTCCGCGCGCGCGGCGCGGTCGCCGGCGTGCAGCTCGCCCACGCCGGCCGGAAGGCGTCGACGTGGTCGCCCTTCTCGGGTCACCGCGGCACCGTGCCCGCCGGCGACGGAGGCTGGCAGACCGTCGCCCCGTCGGCGATCGCCTTCGATGGGTTCGCCGAGCCGGTCGCCCTCGACGCCGCCGGGATCGACGCCGTCGTCGCCGACTTCGGCAGGGCCGCCCGGCGCGCTGTCGACGCGGGGTTCGAGGTGCTCGAGATCCACGCCGCGCACGGCTACCTCCTCCACCAGTTCCTCTCGCCGCTGTCGAACACGCGCGAAGACGAGTACGGCGGCTCGCTCGAGAACCGTGCCCGCCTCCTGCTGCGGGTGATCGATGCGGTGACGGATGCCGCACCCGCCGTCCCGCTGCTCGTGCGCTTCTCCGCCACGGACTGGGCCGACGGCGGCTGGGACGCCGACCAGACGGCGACCGTCGCCCGGTGGGCCGCCGAGCACGGCGCGGACTTCTTCGACATCTCCAGCGGCGGCCTCGTCGCCCACCAGCGCATCGCCACCGGCCCCGGCTACCAGGTCGACCTCGCCGCGCACGTGCGAGCGGTCGCCGGCGTTCCGGTGAGCGCGGTGGGCATGATCGACGACGCGTCGCACGCGGAGCAGGTCGTCGCCGACGGCCGGGCCGACGCGGTCATGGCGGGGCGCGAGTGGCTCCGCGACCCGCACTACGGCCTCCGCGCCGCCGCCGAGCTCGGCGCCGACATCGACTACTGGCCGAAGCAATACCTGCGCGGCCGCGTCTGACCCGCTTCGTCTCCGTTGAACCGGCGCTCATCTCCGGCTCCGCCGTCGGTTCGACGGAGACGAACACCGCCCGACGGAGGAAGGCCCCGGCCCTCAAGGGTCCGGGGCCTTCCTCCGTCGCGGGTCAGCGCAGGCCGCGACGCGTCGCGTCCTGCACCTCTCCGATGAGCTCCTCGATGATGTCCTCGAGGAACAGCACCGCGGTCGTCGTGCCTTCGGCGTCGCGCACCTGTGCGAGGTGGCGCCCCGCGCGACGCATGACCGCGAGGGCGTCCTCGAGGTCGGTCGTCTCGAGCACCGGCACCATGTGGTGGATGCGCTTGGCCGGGATCGGGCGGGCGACGTCGGACTCGGCATCCGGCCCCTCCGCTGCGCGGAGGATGTCCTTGAGGTGCACGTACCCGAGCGGCGCTCCGCTCTCGTCGACGATCACGTAGCGCGAGAAGCCGTGCTTCGCGACCGCGCGCTCGATCTCGTCGGGTGTGGTCGTCTCGGGGAGGGTGACCAGATCGCGGAGCGGCACCGCGATGTCGGCCGCCTTCTTGTCGGTGAACTCCACAGCGGCCGCCACCGTGCCCGCGAGGTCGTCGAGGACTCCCTCGATGCGCGACTGGTTCACGATCGTGGCGACCTCCTCGAGGGTGAAGGTCGAGGCGGCCTCGTCCTTCGGCTCGACGCGGAACAGGCGCACGATGTGGTTGGCGATCCAGTTGAGCGTGACGATCACCGGGTGGAACACCTTGGACACCCACACCAGCGGGGTCGCGAGCATCAGCACGGCACGGTCGGGCACCGAGAACGCGAGGTTCTTCGGCACCATCTCGCCGAACACGACGTGCAGGTACGACACCAGCAGCAGCGCCACGGCGAAGGCGATGACGTCGACCGTCGTCTCGGACCACCCGGTGAGTCCGAGCGGCTCGGCCAGCAGGTGGTGGATGGCCGGCTCGGACACGTTGAGGATCAGCAGCGAGCAGATCGTGATGCCGAGCTGGCTGGTCGCGAGCATGAGCGTCGCGTGCTCCATCGCGTACAGCGCGGTCTTGGCCGATCGTGAGCCCTTCTCGGCGAGCGGCTCGATCTGCGAGCGACGTGCCGAGATGACGGCGAACTCCGCGCCGACGAAGAAGGCGTTCGCGATGAGGAGCACCACGAGCCAGGCGATTCCTGCCCAATCGCTCATCGGCGCTCACCCCCTTCCGTCGCGGCCTCTTCGTGCGGCATCGGCGTGGACGTGAAGCGCACGCGGTCGACGCGGCGGCCGTCCATGCGCTGCACCTCGATCGTGCCGTCCTCGATCTCGATCACGTCGCCGACGACGGGGATGCGCTCGAGCTCGCTCATGATGAATCCGCCGACGGTGTCGTACACGTCGCCTTCTGGGATGCGGATGCCGGTGCGGTCGAGCACCTCGTCGGGCCGGAGCTCGGCGGGGAAGATGACCGTGTCCTGGGCGCGGACGATGCCCGCCCGGCGGCGATCGTGCTCGTCGAGCACCTCGCCGACGATCTCCTCCACGAGGTCCTCCAGCGTGACGACGCCGGCGGTGCCGCCGTACTCGTCGACCACGACGGCCATCTGGTATCCGCGCGCCCGGAGCTCGGACACGAGGGCGTCGAGGTGGACCGCTTCGGGGATGCGCAGCGGCTCGGTCGCCAGAGCGGCCGCGGGCACGTCGGTGCGACGCTCGCGCGGCACGCCGACAGCGGCCTTGAGGTGCACGACGCCGGTGATGTCGTCCATGTCCTCGCCGTACACGGGGAACCGGCTGTGGCCGGTGCGCCGGGCGAGCTGGATGACGTCCTCTGCCGAATCGTCGGCGGCGAGGGCGTGGATGCTGGGCCGCGGCGTCATGACGTCGGCGGCGCTCAGGCGGGCGAAGGTGAGGCTGCGGTCGAGCAGCGACGCGGTGTCCTCCTCGAGGACGCCGGCGCTCGCCGACCGGCGGACGAGGCTGGAGAGCTCTTCCGCCGTGCGGGCGCCGGACAGCTCTTCCTTCGGTTCGATGCCGACCGATCGCAGCACGCCGTTCGCGCTGCCGTTGAGCACGTGGATCGCCGGGCGGAACACGGTGGTGAAGGCCACCTGGAACGGCATGACGAGCTTGGCCGTCTGGCGCGGGACGGCCAGCGCGAAGTTCTTCGGCACCAGCTCGCCGATGATCATCGAGAAGATCGTCGCGACCGAGACGGCGATGATCACCGCGATCGGGCTCACGAGCCCCTCGGGAAGTCCCCAGGCCGTGAACACCGGGCGGAGAAGGTTCGAGATCGCCGGCTCCATCGTGTAGCCGGTGAGGAGCGTCGTCAGCGTGATGCCGAGCTGCGCGCTCGAGAGATGCGTCGACGTGATTTTCAGGGCGTTGATCGTCAGCGAGAGCCGGGATTCGCCGGCGGCCTGTCGCGACTCGAGGTCGGCGCGGTCGAGATTGACCAGCGCGAACTCGCTCGCGACAAACAGGCCGGTCCCGACCGTGAGCAGAAGCCCCACGCCCAACATGACGTAATCCATCACGCATCACCCCCGATCGAACGGGAGGAGGGTCGGTGGGGCGATTGTCTGCAACTAGGAGGGTCGTCCATCGTGCCGACAAGTCTACGGCAGGCAGTGCCGGTTCTCCGGGCGGGCTGTCAAGCCCCTCTTCTTCGGCGCGGGCGGCTCGCACGATGGTCGACCCGGCGGTTGCGCCGGTTCGTCCCTACGAGCGGAGAGGTCATGACCGACACCGACACCCATCGCCACGACGACCGGCACGCTCCCGACCCGGAGCACCCCGCCAAGCCCGACACCCCCGCCGACATCGAGAAGCGCTCGTGGAAGTACGTGTTCGGCAAGACGGTCCGCGAATTCTCGTCGGATCAATGCACCGACATCGCCGCCGCGCTCACCTACTACTCGGTGCTGGCGATCTTCCCGGGGCTCGTCGCCGTGTTCTCGATCTTCGGGCTGCTCGGCCGCGGCAGCGACGCCGCCGACGCGATCCTCGGCGTGGTCGAGGGCGTCGCGCCCGATGCGGCCGACGCGTTGCGCGAGCCTCTCGAGCAGGCGGCGGGCTCGTCGGCGACGGGGTGGGCGCTCGTGCTCGGCGTGCTGCTGGCGATCTGGTCGGCGTCCGGCTACGTCGCCGCGTTCAGCCGCGCGATGAACCGCATCTACGAGATCGAGGAGGGGCGCCCGGTCTGGAAGCTCAAGCCCGCCCAGCTGCTCATCACCCTGATCGGCATCCTGCTGATCGTGGTGGCGCTCGTGATCCTCGTCGTGTCGGGCCCGGTCGCGGAGGCGGTCGGCGACGCCATCGGGCTGGGCGACGCCGCCACGACGGTGTGGGAGTTCGCGAAGTGGCCCGTGCTCGCACTCGTGGTCGTGCTGATGGTGGCGATCCTCTACTACGCCACCCCCAACGCCAAGCAGCCGAAGTTCCGCTGGATCAGCCTGGGGTCGCTCCTCGCGATCCTCGTCCTCGTCGTCGCGTCGGTCGGCTTCGGCCTGTACGTCGTGAACTTCTCGAACTACGACCGCACCTACGGCTCGCTCGCCGGAGTGATCGTGTTCCTGCTGTGGCTGTGGATCGCCAACATCGCACTGCTCTTCGGCGCCGAGTTCGACGCCGAGCTCGAGCGCGGCCGCCAGCTGCAGGCGGGCATCGCCGCCGAAGAGGACATCCAGCTCCCGCCGCGCGACACGCGCAAGAGCGACAAGGCCCAGAAGAAGGAGCGCAAGGACATCGAGGAGGGCCGCCGCATCCGCGAGCAGCACGAGCACGACAGCGACGACGGCGACGACGACGCCGAGCAGGAGCGGACGGATGCCCGCTCTCGCACTACCAGCTGACCGGCAGCGCCTTGCCCTCTTCGTAGCCTGCTGCCGACTGCAGGCCGACCCGGGCACGGTCGTGGAACTCGGCGACCGTGGACGCGCCCGCGTACGTGAAGGAGGACCGCACGCCCGACGTGATCATGTCGAGCAGGTCCTCGAGCCCGGGGCGCAGCGGGTCGAGGTAGATCTTCGACGACGAGATGCCCTCGGCGAAGAGCTCCTTGCGCGCGAGCTCGTACGGGTCGAGGCGCCCGAAGCGCTCGTGCACGGCTTTGGTGGACGCCATGCCCCACGACTCCTTGTACGTGCGGCCCGAGGCATCCGTCTGCAGCTCGCCGGGGGCCTCGATCGTCCCGGCGAACCACGAGCCGATCATGACGGATGCCGCACCCGCGGCGAGCGCGAGGGCGACGTCGCGCGGGTAGCGCACCCCGCCGTCGGCCCACACGTGCGCGCCCATCACGCGCGCGGCCTCGGCGGTCTCGAGCACGGCGGAGAACTGGGGGCGCCCGACCGCGGTCATCATGCGGGTCGTGCACATCGCGCCGGGCCCGACGCCCACTTTGAGGATGTCGGCACCGGCGGTGACGAGGTCGTGCACGCCGTCGGCCGTGACGATGTTGCCCGCGGCGATGGGGATGCCGAGGCCGAGGTCGGCGACGGAGCGCAGCGCGCGCAGCATCCCCTCCTGGTGACCGTGGGCGGTGTCGACGACGAGGACGTCGACACCGGCGGCGGCGAGGGCCTGCGCCTTGGCGGCGACGTCGCCGTTGATGCCGACGGCGGCGGCCACGATGAGCCGGCCCGACGCGTCGACGGCCGGGCGGTAGAGCGTCGAGCGCAGGGCGCTGCGACGCGAGAGCGTGCCGACGAGGTGGCCGTGGTCGAGCACGCACACGGTCTCGGCGCCGGCGGCGACGATGACGTCGAACGCGTGCCGCGCGTTCTCGATGTCGACCGCGTCGACGGATGCCGCGCGCCCGCGTGCGAGGTCGCCGAGGCGTGCGTCCGGCAGGGCGGTGCCGAGGCGCGTGGCGGGCACGACGCCGAGGATGTCGTCGATGTCGACGCGGCCGGACGAGGCATCCGCCACCACGATGCCGTGACCCTCGGTGCTCGGCAGCAGCCGGGAGGCGTCGGCGACGGTCGCGTCGGGCGGCAGGACGAGCGGGGTGTCCCACGGCACGGGCTGGGACTTGACCCAGCGGATGGCGGCATCCAGCTCCTGCAGGGGCATGTCCTGCGGGAGCACGCCCAGTCCGCCGCGGCGCGCGAGCGTGGCCGCGAGGCGGGCTCCGGTGACGGAGTTCATGTTCGCCGAGACGAGCGGGATGGTCGCCGTGGTGCCGTCGCCCGGCGACAGGTCGACGTCGAGCCGGCTGGTGATCGATGATCGCCGCGGGACGAGGAACACGTCCGAGTAGGTCAGATCGACGTCGGGCTGGTCGCCGTAGAACTCCATGTGCGCCAAGAGTAGTGACAGTTCCTGTACGGAGAATGATGTGCGTTCTTTCAGGCGGAGCGCCGCTGTCGCCGGATTCGCCGTCTCAGACTGGGTTACGCTTAACAGTCGTGCGGGCGGGCGCTTCTCGGCCCCGAACGCCACTCAGAACTTCACCGATGAAAGCAGGCGATCCGACGTGTCGAGCCAGGTGACGGGCCTCGGGGTTTCGAACGAAGGAGAGTTCGGAGCCAACGAGTGGCTCGTCGATGAGCTGTACGAGCAGTTCAAGATCGATCGGAACTCCGTAGACAAGGCGTGGTGGCCCGTTCTCGAGGCCTACCACCCCGTCGACGAGAAGGCCGCGGCGCAGACGCCGGCGGCACCCACGAAGCCCGTGTCGGAGGCGGCGAGCCCGCCCGCCACGGCCCCGGCTGAGAGCGAGCCCCGCCCGGTCACGGCTCCCATCCCCGTCATCGGCGCGCAGCCGGTCGCCCGAACGACGGCGCGCCCGGCGGCACCGCAGCCGATCCCCGCCCAGGCGCCCAAGGTGCAGCCGTCCGCGGCTGCCGAGGGTGTCGAAGACCAGGTCACGGTCCTCCGCGGCATGCCGAAGACCCTCGCGGCGAACATGGACGAGTCGCTGACCGTGCCGACCGCGACGAGTGTGCGCACCGTCCCGGCGAAGCTCATGATCGACAACCGCATCGTGATCAACAACCACATGTCGCGCACGCGCGGCGGCAAGGTGAGCTTCACGCACCTCATCGGCTGGGCGATCATCCGGGCGCTCAAGGAGTTCCCGAGCCAGAACGTCTTCTACGCGGAGATCGACGGCAAGCCGTCGGTCGTCGCGCCCGCCCATGTCAACCTCGGCATCGCGATCGACCTGCCCAAGCCCGACGGCACGCGCGCGCTCCTCGTGCCGAGCATCAAGCGCGCCGACCAGCTCACCTTCGGCGAGTTCCTCACGACCTACGAGGACCTCGTCGTGCGCGCCCGCAACAACAAGCTGACGGCGGCCGACTTCCAGGGCACCACGATCTCGCTCACCAACCCGGGCGGCATCGGCACGGTGCACTCGGTGCCGCGCCTCATGAAGGGCCAGGGCTGCATCGTCGGCGCCGGCGCCCTCGAGTACCCGGCCGAGTTCCAGGGCGCGAGCGACAAGACGCTCAACGAGCTCGCGATCGGAAAGACGATCACGCTCACGAGCACCTACGACCACCGCGTCATCCAGGGCGCGGGCTCGGGCGAGTTCCTCAAGAAGGTGCACGAGCTGCTCATCGGCCAGCGCAACTTCTACGAGGACATCTTCGCCGCGCTGCGCATCCCGTACGCCCCCATCCACTGGGCCGCCGACATCAACGTCGACCTCGCCGAGCGCGTCGACAAGCAGGCGCGCGTGCAGGAGCTCATCAACTCGTTCCGCGTGCGCGGCCATCTGATGGCCGACATCGATCCCCTCGAGTACGTGCAGCGCACGCACCCCGACCTCGAGATCGAGCAGCACGGCCTGACCTTCTGGGACCTCGACCGCGAATTCGTCACGGGCGGCTTCGGCGGCAAGCGCACCATGAAGCTGCGCGACATCCTCGGCGTCCTGCGCGACTCGTACTGCCGCACCATCGGCATCGAATACATGCACATCCAGGATCCCGAGCAGCGCAAGTGGTTCCAGGAGAACGTCGAGCTCAAGTACCAGAAGCCCGGCCACGCCGAGCAGCTGCGCATCCTCGACAAGCTGAACCAGGCCGAGGCGTTCGAGACCTTCCTGCAGACGAAGTACGTCGGCCAGAAGCGCTTCAGCCTCGAGGGCGGCGAATCGCTGATCCCTCTCCTCGACGAGATCCTCCAGGGCGCGGCCGAGGCGGGCCTCGACGGCGCGGCGATCGGCATGGCCCACCGTGGCCGTCTCAACGTGCTGACCAACATCGCGGGCAAGACCTACGGTCAGGTGTTCCGCGAGTTCGAGGGGTCGGTCGCGATCGGCTCCAAGAGCGGCTCCGGCGATGTGAAGTACCACCTCGGCACCGAGGGGACCTTCGTCGCCGACGGCGGGGAGCAGCTTCCCGTGTACCTCGCCGCCAACCCGTCGCACCTCGAGACCGTCGACGGCGTGCTCGAGGGCATCGTGCGCGCCAAGCAGGACCGCAAGCCCATCGGAACCTTCTCGTGGCTGCCCATCCTGGTGCACGGCGACGCCGCGTTCGCCGGCCAGGGCGTCGTGGTCGAGACGCTGCAGATGTCGCAGCTGCGCGGCTACCGCACCGGCGGCACCGTGCACGTCGTGGTCAACAACCAGGTCGGCTTCACCACGACCCCGTTCGACGCCCGCACCTCGGTCTACGCCACCGATGTGGCCAAGACGATCCAGGCCCCGATCTTCCACGTGAACGGCGACGACCCCGAGGCCGTCACACGGGTCTCGCAGCTGGCCTTCGCCTACCGCGAGCGGTTCCACCGCGACGTCGTCATCGACCTCGTCTGCTACCGCCGCCGCGGTCACAACGAGGGCGACGACCCCTCGATGACGCAGCCCCTCATGACGAACCTCATCGAGGCGAAGCGCTCCGTGCGCCGCCTGTACACCGAGGCTCTCGTCGGTCGTGGCGACATCACCGAGGAGGAGTACGAGAAGGCCAAGCAGGACTTCCAGAACCGCCTCGAGATCGCGTTCGCCGAGACGCACGCCGCCGAGACCGGCTCGTCGCCGGTGGTGGAAGCGGATGCCGCGCCCGACGAGCCTGCGATCGGCGAGCCCGAGACGACCGGGGTCGCCCGCGAGGTCGTCAACCTGATCGGCGACGCCTTCGTCAACAAGCCCGACGGTTTCACGGTGCACGCCAAGCTGCAGCAGCTGCTCGACAAGCGCCTCGACATGAGCCGCAACGGCTCGATCGACTGGGGCTTCGGCGAGCTGCTCGCCTTCGGCTCGCTGCTCCTCGAGAAGACGAACGTGCGCCTCGCCGGCCAGGACGCCCGCCGCGGCACGTTCGTGCAGCGCCACTCGGTCCTGCACGACCGCGCGAACGGCCAGGAGTGGATCCCGCTGTCGAACCTGTCGGGCGACCAGGGCCGGTTCTGGGTCTACGACTCGCTGCTGAGCGAGTACGCGGCCATGGCGTTCGAGTACGGCTACTCGGTGGAACGCGCCGACTCGCTCGTGCTGTGGGAGGCCCAGTTCGGCGACTTCGCCAACGGCGCCCAGTCGGTCATCGACGAGTTCATCTCGTCGGCCGACCAGAAGTGGGGCCAGCAGTCGAGCGTCGCACTGCTCCTCCCCCACGGCTACGAGGGCCAGGGCCCCGACCACTCGTCGGCGCGCATCGAGCGCTACCTGCAGATGTGCGCGCAGGACAACATGACCGTCGCGCGCCCGTCGACGCCCGCGTCGTACTTCCACCTGCTGCGCCGTCAGGCGTACGCGCGCCCGCGCCGGCCGCTCGTGGTGTTCACGCCGAAGGCGATGCTGCGACTGCGCGGTGCGACCAGCCCGGTCGAGGACTTCCTGTCGGGTCGCTTCGAGCCGGTGCTCGACGACGCGCGGGCGATCGACAAGGCCGCCGTCAAGCGCGTGCTGCTGCACGCCGGCAAGATCCATTGGGATCTGCGCGCCGAGCTCGACAAGAACCCGAACCCCGAGATCGCCCTCGTGCGCCTCGAGCAGTTCTACCCGACTCCGGTCGAGCAGCTCAACGCCGTCGTCGCGGAGTACCCCGACGCGGAGCTCGTGTGGGTGCAGGACGAGCCCGAGAACCAGGGAGCCTGGCCGTTCATCGCGCTCGAGGTGAGCAAGCACCTGCGCGGACGCACGATCCGCCGGATCTCCCGCGCGGCAGCGGCGTCGACCGCCACCGGCTCGCCCAAGGTCCACGCGGCCGAGCAGGCCGAGATCATGAAGAAGGCTCTGACGCTGTAGGTCAGTCCGCCGTCACGTCGACCCTGGGAGCACGCGCTCCCGGGGTCGACGTGCTCGGGGCCGCCGCATCCGCTCCCGCCGTCTTCACCCCGGCGGATTCGTCGATCTCGGCCGCCGACCGGGCACGGCGCACCCGGCGGACGAGTGTCACGCACACGGCTGCGATCGCGAGCACCGCCGCGGGCAGCAGCGACCCGACCGCGAGCACGAGCATGCCGGCGCACAGCACCGCTGCGATGACCGCCATCCACCAGCCGGCCGAGCCGCGGCGCAGCAGCCGCACCGCGGCGACCATGCCGACGGCGTAGATCGCGACCATGCTGCTCGTGTGGACGAGGATGAAGGGCGTCAGCTCCATGCCCGAGACCAGCATGAGCGTGAAGTAGAGCAGGACCACGACACCGGTGAGCGCGAGGGCGCGACGCGGGATACCGCCGGACTCGGCACCGGCGGAGAACCAGCGCGGCAGGTCGCGGTTGACGGCGAGGGATGCCCCGAGCTTCGAGAACGCGGCGAGGTAGGCGTTCATGACGCCGAGCGCCACGATCGCCGCGATCGCTCCCACCGCCACCGCGCCGAAGCCGGACGAGCCGAGCCGCGCGAGATCGAGCAGCGGCACCGCGCCGTCTCCGGCGGCGTCGCCGAGCGCGCCGACCGTGATGATCTGCAGCACGAGGTAGCAGGCCCCGGTGACGACGAGGGCGATCGCCGTGCCGATCGGGATCGCCCGCCGGGGGTCGCGGAACTCGCCGGAGATGTGGGTGCCGACCTCCCAGCCGGCGAAGGCCCACACGAAGAGGCTGATCGCCGTGCCGACACCCGCCCAGCCGCGTGGCAGGAAGGGCTCGAAGTTCTGCGGCGCGACGGCGGGCGCCGCGAGCGAGACGACCCCGACGACGACGGCGAGCAGAAGGGCGGTCAGCACGAACTGCACCCAGCCGGCGACGCGCACGCCGAAAGCGTTGGCGGCGAACGGAGGCGCGAGGACCGCCAGCGCGACGATCGGCACCATCGCCCGGTCGATGCCCGCGACCGCGACGACGTACTCGGCGCCCAGCACCGCGACCACGGGCGCACCCGCGCACACGCCGAACATGAACCAGTAGCCCGTCATGCGCGCAGCGGTGCCGCCGAGAGCGCGCCGCACGTAGCTGGCCACGCCGCCCGGGTCGGGGTAGCGGGCGGCCAGCACGGCGAACGTGCCCGCGAGCGGGATCGACAGTCCGATCACCGCGAGGACGGCGACGATGCTCGCGGGGCCGGCGGCTTCGGCGGCCAGGCCCGGCAGCACGAGCAGGCCGGTGCCGAGCACGGAGGCGATGTAGAGGGCGGTGCCCTGCACGACGCCGAGAGTGCCGCGCGGCGCGGGCGGAGCGGGGATGGGCGAGGTCATGTCACCAGTCTCGCGGGCGCCGGCGACACGGCGCTCGCGGCGATCGGACGTCGTTCTGCGGATTCCTGCCAAGTCGGCGGGGAGTCAGATCGGCGTGACGCCGGCCCGCGCGAAGGCGGCGGTCGCGGCATCCATCGACTCCTCGCGGTCGAGCGCGACGAGCCCGAGCCGCGTGCGGCGGTCGAGCAGGTCGTCGGGCCCGAGCGCACCTTCGACCTCGACGCCCCACTGCAGCTCCTGAGCGGTCACGCCGCGCGCGGCTCCCGGCCCGCCGGGAATGGCCGCCGCGAAGGGCGCCTCGGCACCGTAGCGGCGCACGTACCGCGGCGGCGCGGCGACCTCGCCGAGGCGATGACGCGGCCACGCTCCCACGAGCGGGATCGACCGCGTGCGCGACGCGCGGGCGGGGAGCAGCGGGTCGCGGCGGATCACTGCATCCACGGCGTCCTCGGCCATGCGGCGGTAGGTCGTGAGCTTGCCGCCGACGACGCTCAGCACGCCCGACTCCCCCTCGAGGATCGCGTGACGGCGCGACAGGTCGCTCGTCTCGGCGCCGCGGCCGTCCCCTTCGCCGCCGTCGCGCAGCGGCCGCAGCCCGGCGAACGTCGCGAGCACGTCGCTCCGCTCGAGCGGGCGCGCGAGCACGGTGTTCACGGTGGCGAGCAGCATCTCGATCTCGGGCTCGGTCGCGTGCGGCACGTCGGGCAGCGGTCCGTCGGCGGGAACGTCGGTGAGCCCGATGTAGGTGCGGCCGTGCGGCGCCGGCAGGGTGAAGACGAAGCGACTCGACGACCCGGGCACGGGCACGGTGAGCGACGCATCTGCGCCGTCCAGCTGCGACGACGCGACGACGAGGTGCGTGCCGCGGCTCGGACGCAGGCGCACCGACGGGTCGAGTTCGCCCGCCCACACCCCGGTCGCGCTCACGACCACGCGCGCCCGCACCGCGAGCTCGGATCCGGTCAGCTCGTCGCGCAGCACGGCACCGTCGCCGG
The DNA here is from genome assembly GCF_054824025.1 of Microbacterium sp. HJ5. Taxonomy (NCBI): domain Bacteria; kingdom Bacillati; phylum Actinomycetota; class Actinomycetes; order Micrococcales; family Microbacteriaceae; genus Microbacterium; species Microbacterium sp. HJ5. Next base: position 22,993 of record NZ_JSYE01000016.1, on the reverse strand, counting down.
CGGCCGAGATGGCCGCGACTCGGGTGAGGATGGATGCCCCGTACCCCGCCGCGGTGCGCGCGATCGCCACGACCAGCCGGGCGTCGTCGATGAGCTGCCCGTCCCAGCCCCGCACGCCGCCCCGGAGCTCGTGCGGTGCGACGGCGGGCACGAGGCGCAGCGTCTCGTCGCGCCCGATCGGGCCGGGCGGGCCGAGCACCGCTCCCGGCGTGCCGACGAAGCGGCGCAGGCCGTCGCCGAGGCCGTAGCCCATGCCGACGAAGGCGCCGCGCGACACGTGTCCGGGCGCGTAGAGCGGAACGACCTGGGCGAGGGGCCGCGTGAGGTGCGGCGCGATGCGGGTCATCAGGAGGTGCCGCTCGGCAGCGCTCTCGTGGGCGATGCCGAGCTGGCCGGAAGCGAGGTACCGCAGGCCGCCGTGGATGAGCTTCGAACTCCAGCGGCTCGTGCCGTGTGCGAGGTCGCGGCGCTCGACCAGCACGGTCCTCAGGCCGCGGCTCGCGGCATCCAGCGCGATTCCCGCTCCGGTGGCACCTCCTCCGACCACGAGGACGTCCACCTGGGGGTGCGCGGCGAGGGCGTCGAGCTCTCGACGACGTCGTGCCGCGTTCAGAGCGGTGGGATGCGGCGTGCGGCCGACGACGCGCGCGCTCACGCCTGCTCCGCGGCGAGGTAGCCGCGCAGCGCGGCGGAGAGCTCGGTGCGCCACGCCCCGTCCGGGAGCCACTCCGCCACGAGCGGCGCGGACTGCACCGCCGATTGCGCGATGAGCAGCACCATCGCGGCGAGCCTGTCGGCCTCCCCCGCGCGCACGACCCCGGCCGCCTGCGCAGCGGCGATGCGGCGGGCGGTCTCGGCGTGGATCGCGCGCTGGCTCGTGCCCAGCCGGTCGAGGATGTAGCGCGAGAACAGCTCGGGGTCCGTGTCGCGCAGGCGGTCGACCAGCGGCATGCGCCGGATGCGGTCCGCCGTCTCGACCAGGAGCGCGACCATGCCGTCGAGGTCGCCCGGGTCGGGGGCCGGTGCGGGCAGCGCCGCGACGAGCTCGCGCGTCACGAGCGCCGCGAAGATCGCCTGCGCGTCGGGCCAGTACCGGTAGAGCGTCTGGCGTGCGATGCCGCACCGGCGAGCGATGTCGGATGCGGTCGTGCGGCGGATGCCGTGGGCGAGCACCTCGGCGAGCGCGGCGTCGAGGATCGCGGTCTCGGTATCGGTCACGCCATCGGTCACGTGACAACCATACAGAACGTGTCATACTGTCGCCATGACTGCGACGGAGCATCCGGTGCCGCCCGTCCGCCTCCCGGCCGTGCCCACGCCACGCGACCGCGGCGCGTGGGACGCGTGGGGCGACGAGCCCGCCCGCCTGCCCACGGGTGCCCGCGCCCTCGTCTCCGCGCTGCTCCCCGGCAGGACCCATCCTGTGCCGCGGCGCGCGCGACCCGCGCTCACGCCGTCGCGTCTCGCCGACGACGACCTCGCCGCGCTCGCGACGATCGTCGGCCCCGCGCACGTGACCCGCGAGGACGACGCACGACTGTGGCACCTCGGCGGCAAGAGCACGCCCGACCTGCTGCGCCGGCGCCTCGACGATCCGCAGACCGCGCCCGACGCCGTCGCCTCCCCCGCCGCGCACGACGAGGTCGCCGCGCTGCTCGCCGTATGCGCGCGGCGCGGCCTCGCCGTCGTGCCGTTCGGCGGGGGCACGTCGGTGGTGGGCGGCGTCGACCCCGAGTCCGGCCCGCACCGCGCGGTGATCGCGCTCGAGCTCGTCCGCACCGCGGCCCTCCTCGACCTCGACGAGACCTCCCTCCTCGCGACGTTCGGCGCGGGCACGACCGGCCCCCAGGCGGAAGAGCTGCTCGGCGCGCACGGCTACACGATCGGCCATTTCCCGCAGAGCTTCGCGTACGCCTCGCTCGGCGGGTACGCAGCCACGCGCTCGAGCGGGCAGGCCTCACGCGGCTACGGCCGCTTCGACGACCTCGTGCACGCGCTGCGGGTCGCGACGCCCGCCGGTGACCTCGCCCTGGGCCGTGCTCCGGCCGGCGCCGCCGGCCCCGACCTGCGCGAACTGTTCCTCGGATCGGAGGGCGCGTTCGGCGTGCTCACGGAGGTGACCGTGCGCATCCGCCCGGTCGCGGCGGTCACCGCGTACGGCGCCTGGAGCTTCCCCGACTTCGCGTCGGGCCTCGCCGCGCTGCGAGAGGCGACGCAGCGAGGCATCCGTCCCACGGTCCTGCGTCTCAGCGACGAGACCGAGACGCGCGTGAACGCCGCGATGGGCGGGCATCTGACCAGACTGAGCGGATGCCTCGCCGTCGCCACCTTCGAGGCGTCCGGCGATGGCGAGGCCGGCGCGATGCGCGCCGCCCTCGATGCGGTCTTCGCGGGCCACGGCGCGAAGACGCGCGGCGAGGACCCCGCCCGGTCGTGGGAGCGGGGTCGCTTCGCGTCGCCCGCCCTGCGGGACACGCTCATGGATTCCGGCATCCTCGCCGAGACGCTCGAGACCGCCGCGACGTGGTCCGACCTCCCCGGGCTCAAGACCGCCGTCACCGGTGCGCTCACGCAGTCGCTCACGGCGGCGGGCACGAAGCCGATCGTGCTGTGCCACATCTCGCACGTCTACCCGGCGGGCGCGTCGCTCTACTTCACCGTCGTCGCCGCGCTGACCGACGATCCGCTCGCCCAGTGGAGCGAGGCGAAGGATGCCGCCTCCCGCGCGATCGGCACGGCACACGGCACCATCACGCACCACCACGCCGTCGGCCGCGACCACCGCCCGTACCTGGAGGCCGAGATCGGCCCGCTCGGCGTCGAGATCCTGCGCGCGGTCAAGAACGTGCTCGACCCGACGGGGATCATGAACCCCGGCGCGCTCGTGGCGCCGGCCGAGGCGTCCGCCGTCCCCGGCTCCGACGCATGAACGTCGCGCTGCTGGTGAACCCGGCCGCGCGGGCGGGCGCGCACACGGGCGCCGCCACCGAGGCCGCCGAGCGGCTGCGCGCCCACGGCGTGAAGACGACGATCATCAGCGGCGGCAGCGCCTCGGAGTCGTCCGAGCTGCTGCGCGCCGCGCTCAGCCTCGGCACCGACGCCGTCGTCGTGGCCGGCGGCGACGGCACAGTGCGCCTCGCGGTCCAGGAGCTGGCCGGCACCGGCATCCCGCTCGGCATCATCCCCGCGGGCACCGGCAACGACTTCGCGGCGACCCTGGGGCTGCGCGAGCTCGACGTGCGCACCGCGGCCGACACCATCGCCGCGGGGGCGACGCGCACGATCGACCTCGCGCGGGTGACGCGCAGCGACGGCTCGACGGCGTACTTCGGCACGGTGCTCGCGAGCGGATTCGACTCGAAGGTCAACGACAGGGCCAACGCCATGCGCTGGCCGAGGGGCGGATCGCGCTACAACATCGCGATCCTGCTCGAGTTCGCGACCCTCGCCGGGATGCCGTATGACGTCGAGTTCGAGCTCGCCGACGGCATGCGCCACCGCGAGTCCGGAGATCTCGTGATGGCCACCGTGGGCAACGGGCGCACCTATGGGGGCGGCATCCCGATCTGTCCCGACGCCCACCCGGCCGACGGCCTGCTCGACCTGGTGCTCGTACGGCCCGCCGGGCGCCTGCGCCTGCTCCGGCTGCTGCCCAAGGTCTACGCCGGCACCCACGCGAGCGTGCCCGAGGTGGCGATGCACCGCGTGCGATCGGTGCGGCTCGACTCGCCCGGCGTGACGGCGTATGCCGACGGCGATCCCATCGGTGCGCTGCCGCTGACCGTGGATGTCGCGCCGGGCGCGCTCACGGTGTTCGCGCGGGACGGCGCGACCTCGGGCTAGTGCGTGGCCTGCACCGCACGGAGCTTCGCGAGCACCTGGTCGCGCAGCTCCTCGGGGGCCGTCTCCTTGCACGCGCGCGCGACCACCTCGGTGAGGGTGGTGGCGACGAGCGCCTCGTCACGGCATCCGGGGCAGTTCTCGAGGTGCTCCGCGATATCGGTGTGCTGGGTTTTGCACACCTCGTTGCGCAGGTACTCCTCCAGGTCGCGCCGCGCCTTCTCGCAGCCGCAGTCCGTCATTTCGTGCTCCTCGTGGCGGCGGTGGAGATGCCGCGCTCGTTCGCGTAGTCGGCCAGAAGTTCACGGAGCATTCGCCTGCCACGGTGCAGACGGCTCATGACCGTGCCGATGGGGGTCTTCATGATGTCGGCGATCTCCTGGTAGGCGAAGCCCTCGACGTCGGCGAGGTACACCGCCAGCCGGAAGTCCTCCGGGATGGACTGCAGCGCGTCCTTGACGACCGAGGCCGGCATATGGTCGATCGCCTCGGCCTCGGCCGAGCGGGTGCTCGTCGCCGTGGTCGACTCGGCGCCGCCGAGCTGCCAGTCCTCCAGCTCGTCGATCGTGCCCTGGTAGGGCTCGCGCTGCTTCTTGCGGTACGTGTTGATGTAGGTGTTCGTGAGGATCCGGTACAGCCACGCCTTGAGGTTGGTCCCCTGCGTGAAGGTCTTCCACGACGCGAACGCCTTGACGAAGGTCTCCTGCACGAGGTCGGCCGCGTCGGCCGGGTTGCGCGTCATGCGCATGGCCGCGGCGTACAGCTGGTCCATGAAGGGCAGCGCCTGCTCTTCGAACTGCTGCCGCGTGTCCTGCACCTGGTCGATCGGCTCGCTCATCACGCGCCATTCTACGGCGGCGCCCTCCGGTGCACGTGAGGGGTCCCGTGGTGACGCCTCGGTGTCGAGGCGGTCGAGAGTGGCGATCATCCGGCTCCGCTTCCATGTCATCGTTCCCGGTCGCTGGGGACGGGGTTCAGTAGGGTAGAACCCGATGACAGGCAGCGGCTATTCCCCTTCCACCGCGCCGGGTGGGCGCGGACCGTGGCGCGCGCCGGTCGCGTCCGGTCCCCTGCACGCGACGGTCACGGTCCCCGGGTCGAAATCCCTCACCAATCGCGAGCTCATCCTCGCGTCCCTCGCCGACGGACCGAGCCGGCTCACATCGCCGCTGCACTCCGACGATTCGGCGCGCATGATCGAGGCCCTGCGGGCTCTCGGCGTCGGCATCTCGCTCGAACCGGGGTCGAGCCGCTTCGGCGACGACATCATCGTCAGCCCCGTGTGGCCGCTGCAGGGCGACACCGTGATCGACTGCGGTCAGGCCGGAACGGTCATGCGCTTCGTCGCCGGCCTCGGCGGCTTCGCGCGCGGCGACGTCACCATCACCGCTCACGAGAGCGCCCTCCACCGCCCGATGGGGGCCATGATCACGGCGCTCCGCGACGTCGGCGTCGACATCGACGACGGCGGGCGCTGGGCGCTCCCGTTCATCGTGCGGGGGCACGGCCACGCGCGTGGCGGCGAGGTGACGATCGACGCGAGCGCGTCGAGCCAGTTCGTCTCCGGCCTGCTGCTGGCGGCACCGCGGTTCGACGTGGGCCTGCACCTGCACCACGCCGGCGAGCGACTCCCCAGCATCCCGCACATCGACATGACCGTCGAGGCGCTCGGCCACCGCGGGGTGCACGTCGAACGCCCGGCGCCCGGCGAGTGGATCGTCCCCGCGGGCCCGCTGCGCGGCAAGGACGTGGCGATCGAGCCCGACCTCTCGAACGCCGCGCCGTTCCTCGCCGCCGCGATGATCGTCGGCGGTTCGGTCTCGGTCACCGGCTGGCCCGCGCACTCCACCCAGCCCGGCGCGATGCTCACCGACATCCTGGCGCTCATGGGAGCGCGGGTGCAGCGCCGAGGCGGCGCCCTCACCGTGACCGCCGGCGCAGGCATCCAGGGCGTCGACCTCGATCTCTCCGCCGCCGGCGAGCTCACGCCCACGATCTTCGCGCTCGCGGCGTTCGCCGACGCGCCGTCGACACTGCACGGCATCGGGCACATCCGCGGTCACGAGACCGACCGCATCGCGGCCCTGGTCGGTGAGCTGCGGGGCCTCGGCGGCGAAGCGGAGGAGCTGCCCGACGGCATCCGGATCGTTCCCCGCACCCTCCGCGGAGGCACGTGGCACGCGCACCACGACCACCGCATGGCGACCACCGGCGCCCTCATCGGGCTGGCGGTCCCGGGCGTCGAGGTCGACGACATCGGCACGACGGCGAAGACCATGCCGGAGTTTCCGCAGCTGTGGCAGGCGATGCTCGAAGACGACGGCAGCTCCGCCGGCCAGGCCACGGAGACGATGCGGGCATCGTGAGCTGGCTCGACGATCTCGACGAGGACGACGAACCCGAGTTCGACGAGGCGAACGTGCGCGTCCGCCCGAACCCGAAGGCCAACCGGCCCCGCACGAAGCGTCGTCCCGCCCACTCGGACGCCCGGATCGCGCGCGTCCTCGGGGTCGACCGCGGCCGGTACACCGTGCTCGTCGACGAGGACGGCCCCGACGAGCGCACGATCTCGGCGGTCCGCGCGCGTGAGCTGCGCAAGACGCCGATCGTCACCGGCGACCGCGCGCGCGTGGTCGGCGACACCACGGGCGACGAGGGCACGCTGTCGCGGATCGTCGGCATCGAGGAGCGCACCTCGCTGCTGCGCCGCAGCGCGGACGACACCGACCAGGTGGAGCGGGTGATCGTCGCCAACGCCGACCAGATGCTCGTGGTGGTGGCGGCCGCCGATCCCGAGCCGCGCGCACGCCTCGTCGACCGCTATCTCGTCGCGGCGCTGGATGCCGGCATCCGTCCTCTTCTCGTCGTGACGAAGACCGACCTCGCCGACCCGACGGAGTTCCTCGCGCACTTCGACGGTCTCGACCTCGAGGTCTTCACGAGTGCCCTCGGCACAGACGACGACCCCGCCGCGGGGATGCCGCTCGACCGCATCGGCGCGGCGCTGGTCGGGCACTCGACCGTGTTCGTCGGGCACTCCGGCGTCGGGAAGTCCACGCTCGTGAACGCGCTCGTGCCCGACGCTCGCCGCGCGACGGGGCACGTCAACACCGTGACCGGTCGCGGGCGGCACACCTCCAGCTCGACCGTCTCGCTGCGCTACGCCGGCGCGGGGGGCAACGGCTGGGTCATCGACACGCCCGGCGTACGGTCCTTCGGTCTGGGCCACGTCGACCCCGCCAACATCCTGCGGGCGTTCACCGATCTCGACGCGATCGCCGAGGAGTGCCCGCGGGGCTGCACGCACCTGCCCGACGCACCCGACTGCGCGATCGTCGAGGCCGTCGAGGCAGGACGGCTCGGCCCCGGCGGGTCCGCACGGCTGGACTCCCTCCAGCGGCTGCTCGAGACCTTCGCCAAACGTGAGACGGGCACGCAGCGCGAAGCCTAGGCTGGTGGCGTGACCACGCGCCTCGAACCCGGTACCTCCGCCCCCGACTTCACCCTCGTCGACCAGGACGAGCGACCCGTCTCCCTCGCCTCCCTGCACGGCGGTAACGTCATCCTCTTCTTCTACCCCGAGGCGATGACCCCCGGCTGCACGACCGAGGCCTGCGACTTCCGCGACAGCCTCGCGCCGCTGCAGGCCGCCGGCTACACCGTGCTGGGCATCTCGCGCGACGAGCCCGAGAAGCTCCGCCGCTTCCGCGAGCGCGACGGACTCACCTACGACCTGCTCAGCGATCCCGACCACGCGGTGCACGAAGCGTACGGAGCCTGGGGCGAGAAGCTCAACTACGGCAAGCCCGTCACCGGAGTCCTGCGGTCGACGTTCGTGATCGACGGCGAGGGCCGCATCGTCCAGGCGCTGTACAACGTCAAGGCGACCGGGCACGTCGCGCGCATCCGCAAGCTCGTGGGCCTCGACGCCGCGTAGTCTCGCGCCGGCGACGCGGCGGCTCGCCCCGGTCCGTCCGTGGCGAGCGGACGCCCACCCGCGGTCTACGCCGTCGGCTCGCCGTCGCCCGCTTCGGCGCGGGCGGCACGGCCGGCCTCCCGCGCCGCGAGGATGAGCAGCACGACCACCACCACCGCGGGCGCGGCGATCATCAGCGCGGCCGTGGGTTCCGCATACGCACCCGTGGCGGCTCCGAGGGCGACGGCGAGGACGAGCAGCTGCGCCACGATCGCGCCGGACCGCCCCCACGACTGACCGCGCCAGATCGCGACGGCGAACGCGATCACGATCGCGGCGCCCACCGCCGTGAGCACGATGAGCGCCAGCGCACTGTCGATCGATGCGGTGTCGCCGGACACGACGGCGACCACCTGCCACACCGTGAGCGCGACCAGGCCGGCGCCCTCGAGGCCGACGAGGACGGCCGCGATGCGTCCGAGCGTGGTTGTTCGCATACCTAACGATCTTTCGGGTGAAGAGCCTTGCGATTGTGCGAACCCTCTATGTCGCAAAGGGAATACTCAGCAACTTGCACAGAATCCTGCCGATCATCCCTTGATCTAGGTAAACCGCTATGGGACGATTGGTAAAGCCGTGTGCTCCCACAGCGACGTGGGGCGAGCGAGAGCTCGCACACCCCACAGGGTACCGGACCCGAATTCGGTGTCCTCACTCTCAGAACCCCCGCTATCAAGGAGCACCACCATGGACTGGCGCGACAAGGCCGCCTGCCTGACCGTCGACCCCGAACTGTTCTTCCCCGTGGGGAACACCGGCCCGGCCGTCGATCAGATCGAGAAGGCCAAGTCGGTCTGTGCACGCTGCACCGTGACCGAGATCTGCCTGCAGTACGCCCTCGAGACCGGTCAGGACTCGGGCGTCTGGGGAGGCCTCTCCGAAGACGAGCGCCGCGCTCTGAAGCGCCGCGCCGCGCGCGCACGCCGCGCCTCCTGACGCGGCGCCCGCCCCCGGCGAGAGTCGACCGGATGCCTCGCCCCCCGGCATCCGCTCGATCAGTCGCGCGAGCGCTCGATGTAGCGCAGCGGGATCTCGATCGTGACCTCGGTGCCGCTGCCCGTGATCGTGTGCCAGTCGATCGTCCCGCCCAGCTCGCCCTGGATGAGCGTGCGGACGATCTGCGTGCCGAGCCCGCGTCCCACCTGACCCTCCGGCAAGCCTGAGCCCGTGTCGCGCACGCGCACTTCGAGGTGCTCGTCGGTGCGCTCGGCGATGATCTCGACGTCACCTTCCTGACCGGCGAGGCCGTGCTCGACGGCGTTGGTGACGAGCTCGGTCAGCGCGAGCGCGAGCGGGGTCGCGTACTCGCTCGGCAACGTGCCGAACCGGCCCGTCGAGTGCGTCTTGGCCCGCGTGTTCGGGGCGGCGGCGACCTCGGCGACCAGCTTGAGCACCCGGTCGAAGACCTCGTCGAAGTCGACGTTCTGCGCGAGTCCCTCGGACAGCGTGTCGTGCACGACGGCGATCGCCGAGACGCGGCGCATCGCCTGCGTCAGCGCGTCGCGCGCCTCCTCGCTGTGAGAGCGGCGCGCCTGGATGCGCAGCAGCGACGCGACGGTCTGCAGGTTGTTCTTGACGCGGTGGTGGATCTCGCGGATCGTCGCGTCCTTGGTGATGAGCTCCTGCTCCTGGTGCCGGATCTCGGTCACGTCACGGCAGAGGACGATCGCGCCGATGCGCTTGCCGTGGTCGCGCAGCGGGATGGTCCGCAGCGAGACCGTGACGCCCCGCGCCTCGATGTCGGTGCGCCACGGCGCCCGCCCGGTCACCACGACCGGCAGCGACTCGTCGAACTGACGCTTGCCGGGGAGGATCCGGGTGACGACCTCGACGAGCGACTCGCCCTCGAGCTCGTCGTCGAAGCCGAGCCGGTTGAACGCCGACAGGGCATTGGGACTCGCGAACGTGGTGATGCCGTCGACGTCGAGCCGCACGAGGCCGTCCGAGGCGCGGGGAGCGCCGCGACGCGGAGAGGTGGGCGCCGACATGTCGGGGAAGTCGCCCGTCGCGACCATGCCGAACAGCTCGTCGGCGCAGTCGTTGAAGGTGATCTGCTGCCGGGACGGCGTGCGGGCCTCCCCGAGGTTCGTGTGGCGCGTGAGCACACCGATCGTCTGGGCGCCCTCCGTGCCGCGCGCGCGCACGACGGGCACGGCGCGGACCCGGGTCGGGGTCTCCTCGAACCAGTCCGGCGACGCCGAGTCGACGATCCGCCCCGTCGCGAAGGCGTCGCGGACCTGCGTGCGCCACTGCGGCCGCACGCGGTCGCCGACGATGTCGCGGTAGAAGAGCGTCGCCGCCCCGCTCGGGCGGGTGTGCGCCACGGCGACGAAGGAGTCGTCGGAGGTCGGCACCCACAGCACGATGTCGGCGAAGGCCAGATCGGCGAGCAGCTGGCCGTCGCCGGCGAGACGGTGGAGCCACTCCACGTCCTCCGCGCTCGAACGGCCCTGGGCGTATACGAGATCGCTGAGGGTCGACACGCCTCTCAGCCTAGACGGCGCGAGCGAGCCGATCCGTCGGCGCCGGCTCGGGTCGACCTGCGCGCTCCCGCCGCGCCGGCTTCCGCCGACCCGCCCGCTCCGGCCGGGGCGGCGCGATTACGGCCTCTCCGACGAAGCGCCGCATCGCGAGCGTGAGCGGCGACTTGGGCGCGACCTCGGCGATGGGCTGCGCAGCGAGGAGCGCGGCATCGGCCGAGCGGGGATCGTGCGGCAGGAACCACACGTCCTCGATGCCGCCGAAGCGATCGAGCGTGCGCCGGACCTGGCCGCGCGCGTCGATGCCGAGCGTGCCGGGCCGCAGGCGGTTGGCGAGCACCGCGACGGGGGTGGCGCCGATCGAGGCGCGGAGCTCGGCGTGCGCCCGGAGGAACCGCGAGATTCCGATCGGATCGGCGCCGGCGACCGCCACGACGAGGTCGGCAGCCCGCAGCGCCGCGAGCGTGGCGGCGTTGCGTCGCGGTCCGTCCAGGTCGCTCATGATCTCTTCGTCGCGCTCGAGCGAGGACGAGACGTCCACGACGGTGAAGTCGGCCCAGTCGCGGCACACCGCGAGCGCTCCGTCCACGCGGGACTCACTGAGCTCCGGCCAGCGCGAGGGGCGGTTGAGCCCCGTCAGCACGTGGACACCGGTGCGGCCGACCGGCACGCTCACCCGCGTGAGCTCGCGGACGTCGAGCTGCCCGAGTCCGGCCTGGCGGCACGCGGCCGCGAACCCGGGACCCTCGTCTGCCACGCCGAGCGCGATCGCGACCGACGGCGCGTGCGTGTCGGCGTCGACGAGGCCGACGTGGCGTCCGCCGCGCGCGAGCTCGACCGCGAGCTCGATCGCCACGGTCGTGCGTCCTGGCGCTCCGGCGGGACCCCACACCGCGATGACACGCGGCTCGGGACGCGCCTCGGCCCGTGCGGGCCCGACGGGGGCGGGGGCGGATGCCAGCACCTCGGCGAGCCGCCAGGGCTCGATGTCTCGGGGAACCGGCCGCTCCAGTCCGAACGCCGCGGCGAGGCGCTCGGCAGCGGGATCGGCGCACAGGGGGATGATGCGTGTCCCCGCCCGGTCGCACAGCGCCACGACCGACGACGTGACGGTGTCTCGGGCGATGTCGAGCACGACCGCGTCGGCATCGGCGACGGCACGCAGGAAGTCATCGGCGTCCGCCCCGAGCATGCCGTCGCCCGCGGCGACCGAGAGAGCGGATGCCGCGACCACGCCGACGATGTCGTGCCCTTCTCGCCGCAGCCCGTCGGTGATGGCCCCGGCGTCGGTCGCGGCGATCAGGACCTTCATGACCCGCTGCCCGCGGTGGGCACGACGGAGAGCACGGAATCGTCCGACATCGCCGCGAGCGCCGCGGCGACGTCGGCGCGCGGGATGACGAGCTCGATCGCCGCCGCTCCCCCGCCCATCATCGAGTCGTCGCGCGACACCGAGACCACGGTCGCGTCGGCCACGAGGATGCGCGGCGCCTCGTGCTCGCCGTCCTCTCCGAGGGGAGCGGACCACACCTCGACGACGGTGCCCGCCTCGACGGCCGTCGGAACGTCGACCGCGCTGTGCACCACGATGTTCGTCGTGCGGGCGGCGCCTGCGTCGCCGACTGCGGCGGCCGGCACGAGCTCGCCCTCGGTGATCGTGCGCGTGGCGACCAGGCCCTCCGCGAGCTGCGAGGGAGTGAGGTACGACGCGCCGAGCTGGCCGAGGGCGACGTCGACCGCGCGGACGTCGTCGGACGTGACGGTCTCGCCGGGGACGATCGTGCGCGCCGCCGCGTAGGCGGGCGAGGTCTGGCGTGCCGCCGTGACCACGAGCCACACCCCGGCGACCGAGATGACGATGAGCAGCACCCCGAGCAGGAATCGGGCATCGCCCCAGAAGGCACGGCGAGGGGTGCGAGCGGTCTCCACAGCGGTCATCCCCCCATGGTCGCCCAGGCTGCGATCGGCGCGAAATATTTCTCCACAGCCGGTGCCGGCCCCGGCCCCCCTCTCCGGGGCGAGGCCATAATGGGGGCATGCCCGAGATCCCGACTTCGGACGTGCGTCTGCTCGCCCCCGCCCAGGTGGGCGAGGTGCTCGGCGTGTCGGTCGACGAGGTCATGGCGCTGGTCCTCGAAGGGCGTCTGCGTGGGCTTCGCGTGGGCTCTCCGGCGCGCTGGCGTGTGGAGGAGGCGAGCGTCTCCGAGTACCTCGACGATCAGGCTGAAGAGGCCCGACGCACCGCACTCTGGCAGCAGGCTCAGAACGCGAGCTTCCCCGAGCTGTGGGGCACCGGCACCGTCCGGCACTCCGACTGATCGGCCTGCCGAGGGCGAGGGCCCCGGCCACGTCCGGAGCGCGAGAGCCTCGGCGACGCCCGGCACCGGACCGCTCACGCCAGCGGCGCCGCACCCTCGATCCGGATCCACGCGACGGCGGCGAACGGCACGATGCGGTGCCCGGAGACCGCATCCGCGCGCCGCGGCGCCCCCGGATCGTGCAGCGCGAGGTCGAGGTGGTCCGCGCCGGCGCGATCGATGGTGCCGGATAGCATGCGGCCCGAGGCGAGGTGCACGGCGACGCCCGCGCGCCTCCTCACGAGGTCGCGGAGGGCGAACCCGAAGGTGAGCCGATCCGAGAGCGCCGACCGTGCCGGCGCCGGTCGCGCGCTGCGCAGCAGGTCGTGGTGGGGCATCGCGATCGTCGCGACGGACGCGAAGGGTGCGACCACGGCACCCGCCCTGCCCTCGGAAGGCTGCAGTGCCACCCAATCGGCGCCAACCCCGCTCACCGAGGCCCGCACGGTCGTGCCGTCCGAGAACTCGAAGGCGAGGCGGGATGCCGCGGCGTCGACGCCCAGCAGCATCGTGAGTCGCTCGCGCAGGGCGACGCGCGAGAGCCGCAGTCGCTCGGCCTCGGTGTCGAGCGCGGCGCGCTCCGCCTCCCATTCGGAGGCGAGCTGATCCTCGAGGTCGTCGAAGAACCGGTCCCAGCGCACCCAGCGAGAGTAGGGCAATCATCACGAGTCGATCACAAGTTATCCACAACGGCCCCGGCCGATTCCCTCTGTGAGTGCGCCGTGTGGTCTACTGGCGGCAAGACATCCCCCCTGTCGAGATAGGCACCCATGGCAACGACGCCCGCGGGCTTCGCCCGCGCATTCCGCGCGCCCGGTGGCGCCGTCGAGCTCTCCGAGTTCTTCGCGCCCCAGCGGACGCCGTCCACCGCGCTCCCCGAACCCGAGCCCTTCCTGCGCAACATCACGCGCGGGGTGCTCGAAGTGCTCGCCGGAGTCCGCGAGGTGGACCAGCTCGCCCGCTGGCTGACCGAGGACCCCTACCGCAAGCTCGTCACGCGCTCCAACCTGGCCGCCCGCGCACGCAGTGCGCGCGGTGTGCCGGCGAAGCGCCCGGTGCACACGATCATGTCGGTGCACCACTCCTCGCCGGTCGACGGCGTGGTCGAGTCCGTCGTCGTCGTGCAGGGCCCGGCGCGCACGCGCGCCGTCGCGCTGCGCCTCGAAGGCATGGACGGCCGATGGCGCGCCACCTCGCTGGCGCTTCTCTGACCGCTGAGCAGACCCGCCCGCGACCGACGTCAGGGCCTGTCACAGCGTCGTGACCGGCCCTGCCGTCAGCTCTCGTCGTCCTTGTCGATCAGCTCGAGGAGCGACTTCAGGGCGTCGCGGATCTCGTAGTGCTCGTGCTGTCCGGCGCGGCTCTCGCCCGCGATGACCCCCGAGCGGTGCACCTTGCGGAAGTCGCCGAACGGGAACGAGTACGCGCCCTTGGTCTCGCTGTTCTCCCGCCGGTCGACGCCCAGGTGCCAGTGCGAGTACTGCGTCCATCCCTCGCGCTCGATGAAGGCGTTCTCCTCGTCGGCGGTCGGCGACGCCTCCGACCAGTCGTCACGCTCGTCGCGCACGACCTTGCCCTCGCGGATGAGCGCCCTGGCGTGACGCAGGGCCGGCTGATTCATTTCGATGGCCATAGCGCGACGCTACGACGCGCGCGCGTGTCGCGGGAGGGGTTGACGGATGCGCCGCCCGCGCTCTCAGGGGCGGGTCGAACCCCGGGGCGCCCGAGCCGACCCGGTCGCCGGGGCGCGGCATCCGCTCATCACTGCCTGTACGACGAGAGGAAGTTGCCGAGTCGTTCGATCGCCTCCGACAGCACCCGCGCCTCGGGCAGCGTGACGATGCGGAGGTGGTCGGGGGTCGGCCAGTTGAACCCGGTGCCCTGCACCAGGAGGACGTGCTCGGCCACGAGGAAGTCGTAGACGAGCTTGCCGTCGTCGCGGATGTCGTACACCTCGGGGTCGAGGCGCGGGAAGGCGTAGAGCGCGCCCTGCGGTCGCACGCACGTGACGCCGGGGATCTTCTCGAGGCCCTCCCACGCGGCGTCGCGCTGCTCGTGGAGGCGTCCGGTGGGCGCGATGAGGGCGTCGATCGACTGCACGCCCGAGAGCGCCGCCTGCACCGCGTGCTGCGCGGGGACGTTCGGGCACAGGCGCGTCGAGGCGAGGAGCGTGATGCCCTCGAGGAATCCGGAGGCGTGCACTTTCGGCCCCGTGATCACGAGCCACCCGGAGCGGTAGCCGGCGACCCGGTAGGTCTTCGACAGGCCGTTGAACGTCAGCACGAGCAGGTCGGGCGCGACCGACGCCATGGGGATGTGGTGCGCCTCGTCGAACAGGATGCGGTCGTAGATCTCGTCGGAGAGCACCAGGAGCGAGTTCTCGCGGGCGATCTCGGCGATGCCCTCGAGCACCTCGCGCGAGTACACCGCGCCCGTCGGGTTGTTCGGATTGATCACGACGATGGCCTTGGTGCGCGGGGTCACCTTGGCCCGGATGTCATCGAGGTCGGGCTGCCAGCCGTTCTGCTCATCGGCGAGGTAGTGCACCGGCGTGCCCCCGCCGAGACTCGTCATCGCCGTCCACAGCGGGTAGTCCGGCGCGGGGATGAGCACCTCGTCGCCCTCGTCGAGCAGTGCCTGCATGACCATCGTGATGAGCTCGGACACGCCGTTGCCGAGGTAGACGTCGTCGGGACCGAACGGCGGGAACGTCGGGTCCTGCTCGTAGCGGTAGACGACCGCACGACGGGCCGAGATGATGCCGCGGCTGTCGCTGTAGCCGTGCGCGTGCGGCACCGCCTCGAGCATGTCGCGCACGATCTGGAACGGCGCCTCGAACCCGAAGACCGCCGGATTGCCTGTGTTGAGCTTGAGGATCGTGTGACCCTCGTCTTCGAGCCGATCGGCCTCGACCAGTGCCTGCCCGCGGATCTCGTAGAGCACATCCTTGAGCTTGCTGGACTGGTCGAGCGGGCGAAGCGGACTCATCGGATCAGAATACCGGCGGCGCGGCGGGGCCAATCGACCGCGCGTGGCCACCTCGCCGGTTCGTGTGAGCCGATGAGCGGATGCCGCGACCCCGGGGGCCGCGGCATCGCGTCACTGCTTCTTGTCGGCGGCGCGGCGCTGGGCGCGGTTCATCGGCGCCTGCTGCGGAGCCTGGGGCGCAGCATCCGTCCGCTGGCCGAAGGCCCCGCGCTGGGGCTCGGCGGCCGGCGCCTGAGCGGCGGGCGCCTGCGCGGCGGATGCCGCGGCCGCGGCCTGGCGGAGGCGGTTGGTCGCCGCCTGCTGCACCTGACCGCGGTCGTTGCGCACCTCGACCTCGCCGGCGTCGTTCGCGGCCGAGTACTCCAGCCCCTGGGGTGCCGCGGGGATCGCGCCGAGGCCCTTGGCGTCGACCTCGGCCTCGCCCTCGCCCTGACGGCGCACCTCGACCTCGAGGTTGTAGAGGTAGCCGACCGACTCCTCCTTGATCTGCCCCATCATCGACTGGAACATCTGGTAGCCCTCGCGCTGATACTCGATCAGCGGGTCGCGCTGAGCCATGGCGCGCAGGCCGATGCCGTCCTTGAGGTAGTCCATCTCGTAGAGGTGGTCGCGCCAGCGGCGGTCGAGCACCTGGAGCACGACGCGACGCTCGAGCTCGCGCGTGGCGGGCGTGCCGAGAGACTGCTCGCGGTTGTCGTACGCGATGCGCGCGTCGGAGAGGATCTCGCGCTTGAGGCCGTCGGCCGTGATGCCGCCCTTGCGGCCCGCGCCCTCGGCGACGACCTCGTCGATCGTCACGCTCACCGGGTAGAGGGTCTTGAGCTCGGTCCAGAGGGCGTCGAAATCCCAGCTCTCGTTGTGCCCCGAGCCGGTGTGGTCGTCGATGACGGCCTCGATCGCGTCCTCGATGAAGTGCTGCACGCGGTCGGCGATGTCGTCGCCCTGCAGGATGTGCCGGCGGTCGGAGTAGATCGCCTCGCGCTGGCGGTTCAGGACGTCGTCGTACTTGAGCACGTTCTTGCGGATCTCGGCGTTGCGCGCCTCGACCTGGCTCTGCGCCGACTTGATGGCCCGCGAGACCATGCCCGACTCGATGGCGACGTCGTCGGGGAAGTTCGTGCGCGCGAGGATCGCCTCGGCGGCACCCGACTGGAAGAGCCGCATGAGGTCGTCGGTCAGCGACAGGTAGAAGCGGCTCTCACCCGGGTCGCCCTGACGGCCCGAGCGACCGCGCAGCTGGTTGTCGATGCGACGGGACTCGTGGCGCTCGGTGCCGAGCACGTACAGGCCGCCTGCCTCGACGACCTTGGTGCTCTCGCCCGCGACCTTGTCGCGCATCGCCTCGTAGACGGCGTCCCACTCGGCCTCGTACTCGTCGGGCGTCTCGACCGGGTCGAGGCCCTTTGCCTTCATCTCCTGCACGGCGAGGAATTCGGCGTTGCCGCCGAGCATGATGTCGGTGCCTCGGCCGGCCATGTTCGTGGCGACGGTGACGGCCCCGAGGCGGCCGGCGCGGGCGACGATCTCCGCCTCGCGCGCGTGGTTCTTCGCGTTGAGGACCTCGTGCTTGATGCCCTTCTTCGCGAGCAGGCGCGACAGGTACTCGCTCTTCTCGACGCTGACGGTGCCGACGAGCACGGGCTGCCCGGCCTCGTGACGCTGAGCGATGTCTTCCACGACCTGGGCGAACTTGGCCGGCTCGTTCTTGTAGACGAGATCGGACTGGTCCTTGCGGATCATCGGCTTGTTCGTCGGGATGGGCACCACGCCGAGCTGGTAGGTCGACATGAACTCGGCCGCCTCGGTCTCGGCGGTACCGGTCATGCCGGCGAGCTTCTTGTAGAGGCGGAAGTAGTTCTGGAGCGTGACCGTGGCGAGCGTCTGGTTCTCGGCCTTGACCGGCACCGCTTCCTTCGCCTCGATCGCCTGGTGGATGCCCTCGTTGTAGCGGCGTCCGACGAGGATGCGGCCGGTGTGCTCGTCGACGATCATGACCTCGTCGTTCATCACGACGTAGTCGGTGTCGCGCTTGAACAGCGCGAGGGCCTTGATCGAGTTGTTGAGGAACGAGATGAGCGGGGTGTTGGCCGACTCGTACAGGTTGTCGATGCCGAGGTAGTCCTCGACCTTCTCGATGCCGGGCTCGAGCACGCCGATGGTGCGCTTCTTCTCGTCGACCTCGTAGTCGACGCCGACCTCGAGGGTCTTGGCGATCTTCGCGAACTCCACGAACCAGCGGTTCGCCTCACCCGACGACGGACCCGAGATGATGAGCGGCGTGCGCGCCTCGTCGATCAGGATCGAGTCGACCTCGTCGACGATCGCGAAGAAGTGGCCCCGCTGCACGAGGTCCTCCTTGCGCCAGGCCATGTTGTCGCGGAGGTAGTCGAAGCCGAACTCGTTGTTCGTGCCGTAGGTGATGTCGGCGTTGTACTGCTCACGGCGGATCTCAGGCGTCTGACCGGCGACGATGATGCCGGTGGTCATGCCGAGGGCGCGGTAGATGCGTCCCATGAGCTCGGCCTGGTACGACGCGAGGAAGTCGTTGACCGTGACGACGTGCACGCCCTCGCCGGCGATGGCGTTGAGGTACACCGGGAACGCGCCCGTGAGGGTCTTGCCCTCACCGGTCTTCATCTCGGCGATGTTGCCGAGGTGGAGAGCGGCGCCGCCCATGATCTGCACGTCGTAGGCGCGCTGACCCAGGGTGCGCTTCGCGGCCTCGCGCACAGCGGCGAAGGCCTCCGGCATCAGCTGGTCGAGCGTGGCGCCGGCATCGTAGCGGGCACGCAGCTCGGCGGTCTCGCCCCGGAGCTCCTCGTCGGTGAGGTGCGCGTAGTCCTCTTCGAGGGCGTTGACCGCCTTGACGACCTGCTGCAGCCGCCGGAGGATGCGACCCTCGCCGGCGCGAAGCAGTTTCTCGAGGGGGTTTGCCACGGAGTGTCTCCATCTGTCGGGTGTGGCGCGATGGCGCCGCTGCCGCCGAGGCGCAAGGCCCCAGACATACCTGCCTATGTTATCCACCCGTGACCTTGGTGTGCGCTGGGTGTGAGCGACGCGGATGCAGGAGGTTGCCCGGTATGTATATACTCAGCATCTACATACTCGGTATGCACTCGGACGGAGACGCTTCATGTCGGTGAGACAGAGCATGCTGGCCATCCTCGATCAGGGCTCGTGCTACGGCTACCAGCTCCGGGCCGAGTTCGACCGCCGCACGGGTTCGACCTGGCCGCTCAACGTCGGCCAGATCTACAACACCCTCGACCGGCTCGAGCGCGACGGTCTCGTGGCCAAGGGAGACGTCGACGACCGCGGGCACGTGTTCTGGTCGATCACGGATGCCGGCAGCGCCGAGGTGAGGGAGTGGCTGGCGTCCCCCGTCGAACGCTCGCAGGGCACGCGCGACGAGCTCGCGATCAAGCTGGCCGTGGCAGCGACTCTGCCGGGAGTCGACGTCGCCGCGATCATCCAGACTCAGCGGCGGGCGTCGCTCGCACAGCTCCAGACGCTCAATCGCGCGAAGTACGCCGGCGCCAACCCCGACGGCCCGGAGGAGCTGGCCTGGTCGCTCGTCGTCGACTCGATGATCTTCGCCGCCGAGGCTGAGGTCCGTTGGCTCGACCACACGGAGCAGCGCCTCGCCCTGCATCCCGAGCAAGCCATGGCTCTCGAGCTCTCCACCGAGCGCCCCAAGCGGGGCCGGCCCGCGAAGGGCGAGGCATCCGATTCCCTCGTCCCGGTGTGAGACGAAACCCGCCCTTCCGGACATATACACAGTGAACCGAGAGGACGTGCCATGACCCCTGCTGTGCCTTCCATCGATCCCGCCGCCATCAGCCTCCCTCCCACGGAGCCGATCGACATCACCGAGTTCGTCACGCAGAGCGTGCGTCCGGTCTGAGACCGCGAAAGCTCGGAGGATCGTCGGGATCTCGGAGCATCGGCGCCGATTCCTCCGAGAAACGCGCGATTCTCCGAGATTCAAGGAGGCGGGCGGATGCCCCGCCCCGCGGCATCCTGTCGCCTCCCAGGCGGCACGCACTAACCTGAAGCGTGACCGAAAGCGACTCCCCGATCGAGGCCGAGGCTCCCACTGAGCCCGCTGCGATGACGTTCTCCGACCTCGGCCTGGGTGACGCGGTGCTGAAGGCCCTGCGCGACGTGGGGTACGAGACGCCCTCCGCGATCCAGGCCGCGACGATCCCGACGCTGCTCGCCGGCCGCGACGTCGTCGGAATGGCGCAGACCGGCACCGGCAAGACTGCCGCGTTCGCGCTGCCGATCATCGACCGCCTCGATGTGTCGCAGAAGAAGCCGCAGGCGCTGGTGCTCGCACCGACCCGCGAGCTGGCGCTCCAGGTGTGCGAGGCGTTCGAGAAGTACGCCGGTCACCTCAAGAACGTCCACATCCTCCCCGTCTACGGCGGGCAGGGGTACGGCGTGCAGCTCTCGGCGCTGCGCCGCGGCGTGCACATCGTCGTCGGCACCCCCGGCCGCATCATCGACCATCTCGAGAAGGGCACGCTCGACCTCTCCGAGCTGCAGTACCTCGTGCTCGACGAGGCCGACGAGATGCTCAAGATGGGCTTCGCCGAAGACGTCGAGACGATCCTCGCCGAGACGCCGGAGACCAAGCAGGTCGCCCTCTTCTCGGCCACGATGCCCGCCCAGATCCGGCGCATGTCGCAGCAGTACCTGCACGACCCCGAAGAGATCACCGTCAAGGCCAAGACGCAGACGTCGGCCAACATCTCGCAGCGCTACCTCGTCACGGCGTGGCAGCAGAAGATGGACGCCCTCACCCGCATCCTCGAGGTCGAGAACTTCGACGGCATGATCGTGTTCGGCCGCACCCGCTCCATCACCGAGGAGATCGCCGAGAAGCTCCGCGCGCGCGGCTACTCCGCCGCCGCGATCAACGGCGACATCGCCCAGCCGCAGCGTGAGAAGACCGTCAACCAGCTGAAGTCGGGCAAGCTCGACATCCTGGTGGCGACCGACGTCGCGGCCCGCGGCCTCGACGTCGAGCGCGTCTCGCACGTCGTCAACTACGACATCCCGACGGATGCCGAGTCCTATGTCCACCGCATCGGACGCACCGGCCGCGCCGGTCGCTCGGGCGACGCGATCAGCTTCGTCACCCCCCGCGAGCGTGGGCTCGTCAAGATGATCGAGCGCGCCACGCGCCAGGATCTCACCGAGATGCCACTGCCGAGCGTCGACGAGGTGAACGAGACGCGCCTCTCGCGCTTCGACGACCGCATCACGGCCGCCCTCGGCGAGGGCGAGCGCATCGAGGCCTTCCGCGACATCGTCGCCCACTACGTGCGCAACCACGACGTGCCCGAGGTCGACGTGGCCGCCGCGCTCGCCGTCGTGGCGCAGGGCGAGACACCGCTGCTGCTCGAGCCCGACCCCGAGCCGGTGCACCGCGAGCGCACGAGCCGCTTCGATCGCGACGACCGCGAGCGCGGCGGGCGCTTCGATCGCGACGACCGCGGCGATCGCCCCCAGCGGCGCGAGCGCACGCCCCGCGAGGGCATGGCGACCTACCGCATCGCGGTCGGCAAGCGCCATCGCGTCGAGCCGCGCCAGATCGTCGGCGCGCTCGCGAATGAAGGGGGTCTGCGCCGCGACGACTTCGGCGCGATCCAGATCCGCCCGGACTTCTCGCTCGTGGAGCTGCCCGCCGATCTCGGCCGCGACACGCTCGATCGCCTGTCCGACACCCGGATCTCGGGACGCCTCATCGAGCTGCGTCTCGACACAGGAGGCCGGCCCCGCCGCAGCGACGACGACCGCGGGTACGGCCGCCGCGACGACGACCGCCCGCCGCGCAAGCCGCGCCACCGCGACTGACAGGCGAGCGGATGCCGCACCCGGCCCGCATCTCCACAGTCGACCCCGCCGCTCAGCCCGCTCACCGCCGACGCCCATAGGATCGAAGGCATGGCCGGATTCTGGGGCAAGCGCAAGCGTGAGAACGAAGAGCTCGAGGCGCAGGACGCCGATCTGGCACAGCGTGCACGGTCCGCGCTCGTCGCGGCCGACGAGCGCATCCGCGTGACCAGCGACGAACTGACCTTCGCCGAGATCGAGCTGGGCGTCGAGCCCACGAAAGATCTTCGCGAAGCGCTCGACGCCGTGCGCACCCACCTGGCAGAGGCCTTTCACCTGCACCAGCTCAACCACGACGAGATCCCCGACACCGCCGAAGAGCTGCGCACGCGCAACGCGCGCATCGTGCAGCTCTGCGAGTGGGCGGAAGAGCTCCTCGACGACCGCACGGAGGCCCTCGCGGGTCCGATCGCACGGGCGCGCCGCGCCCCCGAGATCATCGCCGGCGTTCGCGCCGACGCCGAGCGCCTGCGCGCGCGCCTGCCCCAGGCGCGCGAGACCGTCGAGCGACTCGCCGCCCGGTATTCGGCGGAGGCCCTCGCGCAGGTCGAGGCCAACCCCGCCGAGGCCGAGCAGCTGCTGAATTTCGCCGAGCACAGCGCCGGGATCTCCGAGCGCCGCCGCGAGGCGGGCCAGCGCGAGCAGGCGAACCTCGCCCTCGAGGCCTGCACCGAGGCGGCCCGGCGCGCCGCGACGCTCGTCGACGCCGTCGAGACCTTCGAGGTCGAGGCGCTCCGTGCCGAGTCCACGCTCTCCGCGATCGTCGAGGACTCGCGGGAAGACATCGTGGTCGCGCTCAAGGAGCCGCACTCCCCCGACGTCAGCGCCGCGATCGCGAAGCTCCAGGACGCCCTGTCGTCGCTCCCCGCCACCGGCGTCAACACGAACCCCTTCACCCTGCTCTCGCGGCTGCGCGAAGCCAATGCCGGACTCGACGAGGCCATCGCGAAAGCGCGCGAGCGCGCGGCGCGGCCGATCCCGCCCCTCGAGCACGTGCGGCACTCGATCGACGACGCCGACCGTCAGCTCGCCGTCACCCGCGACGTGATCGCCGGGCACCGCGGGTGGATCGGCGCCGACGCGCGCACGCGCCTTGCTGAGGCCGAGCGCATCCGCATCGACCTCGACCGCTACCTCGGTACATCCGCGTCCGCGGCCACCACGATCGACGAGGACCACCGCGAGCAGGCGATGGCGATGTCGCGCCGAGTGGCGTTCCTCGCGGGCGAGGCGCTCCAGCTCGCGCAGCGCGACATCGATGCGTCGCGCCCGCAGGGCGGGCCCGACCAGTGGGGCGGCCCTCAGCAGGGCTGGGGCGGCGGGCGCCGCGGCGGCGGCAGCGACCTCATGGGCGGCATCCTCGGTGGCCTCGTCATCGGCAGCATCTTCGACGGGTTCATGGACTGACCTGTCCCACACAGACGGATGCCCCGGCCGCGCGGCCGGGGCAT
>NZ_JSYE01000015.1:0-131447 GCF_054824025.1 Microbacterium sp. HJ5 | reverse complement strand
GGCGGCGGCGGTCGTCCCGGCGCCCCCTTCCAGCAGCGTCCCGGCGGTCCCGGTCGTCCCGGCGGCGCCGGCGGCGGGTTCCAGCGTCCCGGCGGCGCGCCCGGTGCAGGTGCACCCGGCGGCTTCGCCGGTCGTCCCGGCGGTGGCGGCGGCCGTGGCCGCGGTCCCGGCGGTGGTACCGCGGGTGCCTTCGGCAAGGGCGGCGGCAAGTCCAAGCAGCGCAAGTCGCGTCGGGCGAAGCGGCAGGAGTTCGAGATGCGGTCGGCGCCGGTCGTCGGCGGCGTCAACGTCTCGAAGGGCAACGGCGAGATCATCCGCCTCCGTCGCGGCGCGTCGATCGCCGACTTCGCCGACAAGCTCGAGGCGCTGAACGGCTACACCGTCCAGCCGGGCACGCTCGTGACGATCCTCTTCAACCTGGGCGAGATGGCCACGGCCACCGAGTCGCTCGACGAGGCCACCTTCGAGGTCCTCGGCGCCGAGCTCGGCTACAAGATCCAGATGGTCTCGCCCGAGGACGAGGACAAGGAGCTCCTCGAGGGCTTCGGCCTCGACCTCGACGCCGAGCTGGAGGCCGAGAGCGAGGACGATCTCGAGATCCGTCCGCCCGTCGTGACCGTCATGGGTCACGTCGACCACGGTAAGACCCGACTGCTCGACGCCATCCGCCAGACCAACGTGGTCGCGGGCGAGGCCGGCGGCATCACGCAGCACATCGGTGCGTACCAGGTCTGGACCGAGCACGAGGGCATCGAGCGCGCGATCACCTTCATCGACACCCCGGGTCACGAGGCGTTCACCGCCATGCGTGCCCGTGGTGCCCAGGTGACCGACCTCGCGATCCTGGTGGTCGCCGCCGACGACGGCATCATGCCGCAGACGGTGGAGGCGCTGAACCACGCCCAGGCGGCGAACGTTCCGATCGTGGTCGCGGTCAACAAGGTCGACAAGCCCGACGCCAACCCGGCCAAGGTGCGCCAGCAGCTCACCGAGTACGGCCTGGTCGCCGAGGAGTACGGCGGCGACGTCATGTTCGTGGATGTGTCGGCCCGCCAGGGCACCGGCATCCAGGAGCTCCTCGACGCGCTCCTGCTCACGGCCGACGCCGGTCTTGACCTGACGGCGAACCCGAACAAGGACGCCCGTGGCGTCGCGATCGAGGCGAAGCTCGACAAGGGCCGCGGTGCCGTCGCCACGGTGCTCATCCAGTCCGGAACGCTCCGCGTGGGCGACGCGATCGTCGCCGGCACGGCGTACGGCCGCGTCCGCGCCATGGCCGACGAGAACGGCGAGCCGGTCCTCGAGGCCGCCCCGTCGCGTCCCGTCCAGGTGCAGGGTCTCAACTCGGTGCCGCGCGCCGGCGACACGTTCATCGTGACCGAGGAGGACCGCACCGCCCGTCAGATCGCCGAGAAGCGTGAAGCGGCCGAGCGCAACGCCCAGCTGGCCAAGGCCCGCAAGCGCATCTCGCTCGAGGACTTCACCCGCGCGCTCGAAGAGGGCAAGGTCGAGTCGCTCAACCTCATCATCAAGGGTGACGTGTCGGGTGCCGTCGAGGCGCTCGAGGAGTCGCTCCTCAAGATCGAGGTCGACGACTCCGTGCAGCTGCGGATCATCCACCGCGGCGTGGGCGCGATCACCGAGTCCGACGTGAACCTGGCGACGATCGACAACGCGATCATCATCGGCTTCAACGTGCGTCCCGACACGAAGGCGCGCGAGCGCGCCGCTCGCGAGGGCGTCGACACGCGCTTCTACTCGGTCATCTACAACGCGATCGACGACGTCGAGCAGTCGCTCAAGGGTCTGCTCAAGCCCGAGTACGAAGAGGTCCAGTCCGGCGTCGCCGAGATCCGCGAGGTGTTCCGCTCCTCGAAGTTCGGCAACATCGCAGGTGTCATCGTCCGTTCCGGCACGATCACGCGCAACGCCAAGGCGCGCGTCATCCGCGACGGCGTGGTCATCGCCGACGGCCTGGCGATCGAGTCGCTGCGCCGCTTCAAGGACGACGTCACCGAGGTCCGCACGGACTTCGAGGCGGGTATCGGCCTCGGCAAGTACAACGACATCCAGATCGGCGACGAGATCGAGACCACAGAGATGGTCGAGAAGCCCCGCGGCTGATCGCAACCGGTGAGGGGCGCCCTGTCTCTGAAGGGATCGGGCGCCCCTCACCTGTCGAAAGGAATTGACATGGCCGGCGAACGTCAGGCACGACTGGGCGACCGCATCCGGGTGATCCTCGCCGAAAGGCTCGAGAAGGGTCTCCGAGACCCGCGTCTCGGCTTCGTCACGATCACCGACGTCCGTGTGACGGGCGACCTCCAGCACGCCTCGGTGTTCTACACCGTCCTCGGTTCGGCAGAAGAGCGCGAAGACTCCGCGAAGGCACTGAAGGCGGCGACCGGGATGCTGCGGTCCGAGGTCGGCAAGCATCTCAATGTGCGCCTCACCCCGTCGCTCGAGTTCATTCCCGACGCCATCCCCGAGAACGCCGACCACATCGCCGACCTTCTCCGTGAGGCGCGCGAGCGCGACGAGGCCGTGGCCGGGCTCGCATCGTCGGCGACGTACGCCGGCGACGCCGACCCGTACGTCAAGCCGCGCGAGCTCGACGAGGACGACGAGGACTGAGCGTCACGACGGCAGGCGGAGCATCCCCTCGGATGCCTCCGCCAGCCCGTCGGCGATGAGCGAGTCGATCGCCCTGTCGCGCTGCAGAGGGTCGGCCCAGTCCGGGACGATGTCGACGAGCGGGACCGCGTGGGACGCGGCATCCCGCAGCGCTCTGAGCACCGCTCCCCGCGCCTGCCGGTCGCTGCCCTCGTAACGCGCCTGCTTGCGGCGCCCGTCGCCCGTGTCGGGATAGCCGGCGGCCCGCCACGCGCAACGGTCGGCGATCGGGCACGCGTCGCAGCGCGGTGAGCGCGCGACGCACACGATGGCACCCAGTTCCATCGCCGCCGCGTTCACGATCGCGGCGTCCGCGTCGTCGTCGGGGAGGAGCGCCTCCATCGCGATGAGATCCCGTCGCGCCGGGGCTCCGGGCTGGGAGCGACCGTCCACGGCTCGCGCGAGCACACGACGCGTATTGGTGTCGACGACCGGCGCCCGCTCGCCGTAGGCGAACACCGCCACCGCGCGCGCCGTGTAATCGCCGATGCCCGTCAGCGCCAGGAGCGCGTCGACGTTTCGGGGGACGACCCCGGCGTGGCGGTCGCGGATCTCGACCGCTGCCCGGTGCAGCCACAGCGCGCGGCGCGGGTAGCCGAGGTTCGCCCACTGCCGCACGGCCTCGGCCGGGGCGTCGCCAGCGAGCGAAGCCGGCGTCGGCCACCGCGTGAGCCACGCCTCGAGGTGGGGGATGACGCGGTTCACGGGTGTCTGCTGCAGCATGAACTCGCTCACGAGGATGCCCCATGCGCCGAACCCCGGCCGCCGCCACGGCAGGTCGCGCGCGTTGCCGCGGAACCACTCGATGAGCGGCGGCGCGAGGTCGGGCATGCGCTTCAGCCTAGGCTGGGAGCATGCGTCTGCCGATCACGCCCGCCACCACGCTGTGGCGGGAGCTTCGCGACGGAGTGCGGCGGAGCTATCCCGGCGGCCGCGTGATCGTCGCGGTCGACGGCATCGACGGAGCCGGCAAATCGACCTTCGCCGACGGCCTCGCCGAGGTGTTCGCCGAATCGGGATCGGCCGTGTTCCGAGCCGGCATCGACGGCTTCCACCGGCCGCGGGCCGAGCGCTATGCGCGCGGCCGCCGCAGCCCCGAGGGCTTCTACCTCGAGTCCTACGACTATCCGACCTTCCGGCGCGTGCTCATCGACCCGTTCCGCGACGGTGCGCAGACGGCCGGCACGACCGGCTTCCAGCTCGCGGCGTTCGACCTCGCGCGGGACGCCCCGGTCGAATCGCAGTGGGTGACCGCGCCGCGCGACGCCGTGCTGATCGTCGACGGGATCTTCCTCCACCGCCCCGAGCTGCAGGACCTCTGGGACTGGTCGCTCTGGCTCGACGTCCCCTTCCACGTCGCGTACGAGCGCATGTCGCTCCGCGACGGCTGCGATCCCGACCCGGACGCGCCGTCGAACGCCCGCTACCGACTCGGGCAGGGCCTCTACCTCGACCGGGTGCGGCCCCGGGATGCGGCATCCGTCGTCGTCGACAACGCCGATCTGACGCACCCTCGGATCGTCGGGCGCAGCTGATGGTCGCGCCGAGCATCCTTCTCGTCGACAAGCCCGGCGGCATGACCTCGCACGATGTCGTCGCCCGCGCACGGCGCGCCCTCGGAACCCGCAAGATCGGGCACGCCGGCACGCTGGACCCGATGGCGACGGGCCTCCTCGTGCTCGGCGTCGAGGGTGCGACGCGGCTGCTGACCTTCATGGTCGGGCTCGACAAGACGTACGAGGCGACCATCCGCCTCGGCGTCTCGACCGACACCGACGACGCCGACGGCGAGATCGTGGCGGCGACGGATGCCTCGTCCGTCACGTCCGATCGCATCGTCGACGGCATCGCGGCGCTGACGGGGCGCATCTCCCAGGTGCCGAGCACCTACTCGGCGATCAAGGTCGAAGGCCGTCGGGCGTACGACCTCGCCCGCGCGGGGGAGGAGGTCGCTCTCAAGGCGCGCGAGGTCACGATCTCACGCTTCGACCTGCGCGACGAGCGCCGCGTTGAGGCCGTGATCGACCTCGACGTGGTCGTCGACTGCTCGAGCGGAACGTACATCCGCTCGCTCGCCCGCGATCTGGGCGCCGCGCTGGGGGTGGGCGGGCACCTCACATCGCTGCGTCGAACGCGCATCGGTCCGTTCGACATCGCCGCGGCCGGGGCCGCGGACGCAATCGACTCGGCACGTCCGCTCACGCCCGCGGATGCCGCGACCGCCGTGCTCGGCCGGTTCGACGTCACGGCCGACGAGGCGCGCGACCTCCGGCACGGCAAGCGGCTCGCGCACGCCGCGGCTCGCCTGCCCTCGCGCCCCGCAGCGGCCGTCGACCCCGAGGGGCGGCTGGTCGGCGTCGTCGAGTCGAGAGGTGACGACGTGAAGAGCGCGATGAACATGCCCGAGGAGGCATCCCCATGATCCTGTGGTTCACGATCGTGCAGGTGGCGGTCGCGGTGATCGCGGGTCTCGTGTGCGTCGTCGCCGGACTCGCCGGCCGGCGCCCGAGCGATCTCACCGTCGGGGCGCTCGCGCTGGTGGAGCTGCTGCTGATCGTGCAGGTCGTCGTCGCGATCATCGCGCCGCTCCTGGGCAACACTCCGACGGGCAGCGGCCTGGAGTTCTGGGTCTATCTCGTCTCCGCGGCGCTCCTGCCGGTGGCGGGCGTCGGATGGGCACTGCTCGAGCGCAGCAAGTGGAGCACCGTCATCATGGGCATCGCGGCGCTCGCCGTGGCGGTCATGGTCTGGCGGATGTACGCGATCTGGGCTCTCCAGGTCGCGTGACCGCCCTCACCGCAGTGTGATCGCCGAGCGCTGAACCCATCCGGTCTTTCCGCTGTACGTGACTTTCGCCCACGAGGCCGACGTCGCCAGGATGACACCGACATCCGCCCCTTTCGGAATCACGCCGAGCGAGGTGCCTGCGGTGGACGCGGTGGCGCGGAACGCGAGAGCCACGGTCGCGACATACGTCGGCGGCCCCGGGGGTGTGGTGGTCAGGTAGGCGCGTTGGACCCATCCGGTCTTTCCGCTGTAGGTGACTTTCGCCCAGGAGGCGGAGGTCGCGAGGATGGTGCCGACGGCGCTGCCCTTGGGGATGACGCCGAGGGAGGTGCCGGTCGTGGAGGCGGTGGCGCGGAATGCGAGCGCGGCGGTCGCGTAGTTGGTCGGTGCGGGCGCGGGTGCGGGAGGGGCGGGGGGTGTGGTGGTCAGGTAGGCGCGTTGGACCCATCCGGTCTTTCCGCTGTAGGTGACTTTCGCCCAGGAGGCGGAGGTCGCGAGGATGGTGCCGACGGCGCTGCCCTTGGGAATCACACCGAAGCTCGTGCTGCTCGTCGACGCTGTGGCGCGGAATGCGAGCGCGGCCGTTGCATAGTTGGTCGGTGCGGGTGCGGTCGCAGGCGGGGTCGGAACCGTCGTCGTGAGGTACGAATGCTGGACCCATCCGGTCTTGCCGGCGTAGGTCACTTTCGCCCAGGAGGCGGAGAGGGCGAGGATGGCGCCGACCTTCGCGTCTTTCGGAATCACGCCGAGAGACACGCCGGACGACGACGCGGTCGCGCGGAACGCGAGCGCGGCAGTCGCGTACTGGATCGGTGGGGGCGTGGCCGCCGGCGTGGCGGGAACCGTCGTCGTGAGATAGGCGCGCTGGACCCATCCGGTCTTGCCGGAGTAGGTGACTTTCGCCCAGGAGGCGGAGAGGGCGAGGATGGCGCCGACCTTCGCGTCTTTCGGAATCACGCCGAGAGACACGCCGGACGACGACGCGGCCGCGCGGAACGCGAGTGCGGCAGTCGCGAAATACGTTCCCGTCGGCAGGGCAGCGGGCGCGGGCGGCGGCTTCACGGGGCTCACGAGGCTCGACGAGACCCAGCCGCTCTGGGTGCCGACACGGACCGGGATGAAGCCCGACGTGATCTTGCCCGGCACGTGGACGATGGCCGTGCCCTGCGGCAGGAGGCGAAGCGAGTCGTATTCGACCGAGGGTCCCGAGCGGAGATTGAGCGCGCCGATGGAGTAGTACGTGCACGTGGCGGGTGCGGGCCTGGCCGTCACCAGGGTCGCGGCCGCGTAGATGTCCACACCGCGCGCCTTGAGGAACGCCCCGGCATTCTCGGCGGTGACACTGGTCGTGCCTGCGCGCCACAGTTCGAGGTGCAGATGGCTGCCCGACGACACACCGCTGTTTCCGACTTCGCTGATCCGCTGACCGGCGGTGACTTTCTGTCCCACCTTGACCCGCGTCGTCGCGGACCAGATGTGCATGTAGATGGACGTGTAGGTCACGCCCGAGATCGTGTGCCGGATCGAG
This sequence comes from Microbacterium sp. HJ5, assembly GCF_054824025.1. Classification (NCBI taxonomy): domain Bacteria; kingdom Bacillati; phylum Actinomycetota; class Actinomycetes; order Micrococcales; family Microbacteriaceae; genus Microbacterium; species Microbacterium sp. HJ5. Next base: position 124,459 of record NZ_JSYE01000015.1, on the reverse strand, counting down.
ATGTATCCCGCGCGCGACGTCGTGCCGCTCACGGTGGCGGTCACGGTACCGGGCGCGATGGCATAGATCGGCGTACCGGACCGGGCGGCGAGATCGACGCCGAAATGATACGTCGAAGCGCCGGGTACAGGAATGCACCTCGGGCCGAAGTACGACGAGAGTGTGTACGTCTTCGCCGCCATCGGCTTCGCGAAGGCGACCGCCGCAGCCGCGGTCGTGGTCGACGTCGTCCGGGATGCGAGGGCCGACGCCGAGGGGGAAGCCGTCGGTGTGGGCGCCGGCGTCGGCGTGAGGGCAGCGGTGGCCGCTGGAGCGGGCGTGGGGGTGGGACTCGTCGCAGCCACGGGGGTCGGCGTCGGCGTGCCGACAGCGAGGGCCGCCGAGGGCGCCAAGCCGCCGATGATCACCGAGAGGACGGTGGCTCCGGTGAGAAAAAGGGTACGGCTCGAACGCATGGCGTGCTCTTCGGGTTGGTTCGGACAAGAGTACGGTTCGGGTTCCGTCCTGTGAATATTGACACTTCTCGGTGTGTCTGTCCACTACTGGGTCTGATGTGACGTATGTGACTGCGGCTCGGGCAGGCGTGTTCGGCCGCGGCTTTAGGATTGACACGCCATGACAGCATCCGCTCGCCCCCGCCGTATGACCGGAATCGGTCGCGTCCTCGTCATCGTCTACGGGATCATGGCGCTCGCCGCGACGGGCCGCTCGTTCGTCCAGATCGTGCAGCGCTACGACGAGGCGCCGCTGGCGTACACCCTGTCAGCGCTGGCCGCGGTCGTCTACATCGTCGCCACCCTCGCGCTCGTGTTCGCGGGCTCCCGCCGGTGGTATGCCGTGGCGTGGGTCGCCATCGTCTTCGAGCTCGTCGGCGTCCTCGTCGTCAGCACGCTGACGTTCGTGCTCCCCGAGCTGTTCGCCCATCAGACCGTCTGGTCGTGGTTCGGCCTCGGCTACCTCTTCGTGCCGCTGCTGCTGCCGTTCTTCGGCTTGTGGTGGCTCATCACGCATCGTCCTGTCGCGACCGAGCCGGTGCCGCAGGCGGCGGCGGTGGCGTCGTGATCGTCTTCCGCGACCCGTCCGACGTGCCGGCCGGGTTCGGTCCCTCGGTGGTCGCGATCGGCAAGTTCGACGGCGTCCACACCGGGCACCGTGCGGTGATCGATCGCGCGCGCGTGGATGCCGCCACCGGCGGCGCGCGGGTCGTCGCGGTGACCTTCGACCGCAACCCGCTGGCGCTGCTGCGCCCCGAGATCTGTCCCGAGAACCTGATCGGGGTGCACCAGAAGCTTCAGCTCCTCGCCGAGACCGGCATCGACGCGACGCTCCTGCTGCGCTTCGACCGGGACCTCGCCGACCTGCCCGCACGGGAGTTCGTCGAGCATGTGCTCGTCGGCGCGCTCGGCGTGCGGACGGTGCTCGTCGGCCGGGACTTCCGGTTCGGTCGCGGGGGAGCGGGCGACCCCGAGCTGCTGACCGAGCTGGGCGCAGAATTCGGCTTCGACGTCGACGTCGTCGACGACGTGCGTGCGATCGAGGCGGGCAGGCGCGTATCGTCCACGTGGATCCGCGAGCTGCTGACCGAGGGCGACGTCGAGACCGCCGCGAAGCTGCTCGGCCGTGCCCCCTCGGTGTGGGGCGAGGTGGTGCACGGTCTCAAGCGCGGACGCGAGCTGGGGTTCCCGACGGCCAACCTCTCGAGCGAGTGCGAGGGCTTCGTGCCTGCCGACGGCGTGTACGCCGGCTGGCTGATCGACGAGGGCTCCGCCGACGGGCTGCGCCCCGGCATCCGCTATCCGGCGGCGATCAGCATCGGAACCAACCCCACGTTCGACGACGTGCCCGCCCGGCAGGTCGAGGCGTATGTGCTCGACGAGACCGACCTCGACCTGTACGGCCACCGTGTCGAGATCCAGTTCACCGCGCGCATCCGCGGAATGGCGGCGTTCGAAGGGATCGATGCCCTTGTGGCGCAGATCACGGACGACGTCGCCCGGGTGCGCAGCAGCCTGACCTGACCGCCGCCGTCGGCAACGTCGCAGGCATAGACCGCGCCGCAGGCGCGGGCCTACGATCGAGGCGTGCCAGCCCTCGACATCCTCGCCGCGGCGGACACCGCGGCGGACACCGCGGCCGACTCGGTCAACCTGTGGGGCGCCCTCGGATGCGCGGTCGCCTACTCGGCGTCGCTGCTCGCGACACTCGACGCCTTCGCCGACCTCATCCTCGCCCGGGGGGACTCGCCCGCGGGGCGGCTCACCGCCGGGGTAGGCTTGAAGTTCGCGTCCAAACTGACTGCCGCGGCGATCGCGGTCATCGCAGCGGCCATCGTGCTGGCACTCGACGACAACTGGTTCGCCTTCACGAGCCTGACCATCGCGTTCGTGGTGGTCGTCGGGATCGGGGTGATCGTGCTGCTGCGGCACTCCAGGATCGCCGAGCATGACCCGGCAGCGACGCGCGCGAGCGGGTGAGGCGTCCTCGCCCTCGCCCACGCCACACGACAGAGGGAGCAACATGAGCCGGACCGACCTGCAGACACTGCCCGAGCGGGCCGTCGCGCTGCTCGGCGGAGAGCCCGACGACACGACGCTGCGGCGCTACCTCCACGGGCTCCCCGGCGTCGACGCCGTGGGCCTCGAGCAGCGTGCGGCAGGACTCGGCACCCGCTCGATCAAGACGACGTCCAAGGCGTGGGCGCTCGACAAGATCATCGAGCTGATCGACCTCACCACGCTGGAGGGCGCCGACACGCCCGGCAAGGTGCGCTCTCTCGTCGCGAAGGCGATGAATCCGGATGCTTCCGACCCGACGTGCCCCCGGGTTGCGGCGGTCTGCGTCTACGGCGACATGGTGCCCTACGCTGTCGAGGCGCTCGGCGCGGCCCACGGCGACCCCGACGAGGGCGGCGTGAGCGTCGCGGCAGTCGCGACCGCCTTCCCGAGCGGCCGCTCGTCTCTCGAGATCAAGCTCGCCGACACCGCCGACGCCGTCGCGGCCGGCGCCGACGAGATCGACATGGTGATCGATCGCGGCGCCTTCCTCGCCGGTCGCTACGGCCTGGTCTTCGATCAGATCGCGCGAGTGAAGGAGGCGTGCCGTCGCGATGACGGCACGTACGCGTCGCTCAAGGTCATCCTGGAGACGGGCGAGCTGAACACCTACGACAACGTCAAGCGCGCGTCGTGGCTGTCGATCCTCGCGGGCGGCGACTTCATCAAGACCTCGACGGGCAAGGTCCAGCCCGCCGCGACCCTGCCGGTCACCCTCCTCATGCTCGAGGTGGTGCGGGACTGGCACCGCGCCACCGGCGAGAAGGTCGGTGTCAAGCCGGCCGGCGGCATCCGCACGTCGAAGGACGCGATCAAGTACCTCGTGACCGTCGCCGAGACGGTGGGCGAGGAATGGCTGCAGCCGCACCTCTTCCGGTACGGAGCGTCGAGCCTGCTCAACGACGTGCTGCTCCAGCGGCAGAAGCTCAAGAGCGGCCACTACTCCGGCGCCGACTACGTGACGATCGACTGAGAAGAAACAGCACAGACATGAGTTTCCTCGAATACGCCCCCGCGCCCGAGTCCCGGGCGATCCTCAACCTGCGCGACGAATACGGCCTGTTCATCGACGGTGAGTTCCGCCCCGGCTCGGGCGAGACCTTCGCCACGATCTCGCCGGCCGACGAGAAGCACATCGCCACCATCGCCACCGCGAGCGAGGCGGACGTCGACGCGGCCGTCGCCGCCGCGCGGCGCGCCTACGACAAGACGTGGTCGAAGCTGAGCGGGCGCGACCGCGGCAAGTATCTCTTCCGCATCGCGCGCCTCGTGCAGGAGCGCGCCCGCGAGCTCGCGGTCGCCGAGAGTCTCGACAACGGCAAGCCCATCAAGGAGAGCCGCGACGTCGACGTGCCCCTCGTGGCCGCGTGGTTCTTCTACTACGCCGGCTGGGCCGACAAGCTCGACTATGCGGGCCTCGGTGCGAACCCCAAGGCGCTCGGCGTCGCGGGTCAGGTCATCCCGTGGAACTTCCCGCTGCTCATGCTCGCGTGGAAGATCGCCCCCGCGCTCGCCGCGGGCAACACCGTGGTGCTCAAGCCCGCCGAGACGACGCCGCTCTCGGCGCTGATCTTCGCCGAGATCCTGCAGCAGGCCGACCTGCCGCCCGGCGTGGTCAACATCGTGACCGGCGCCGGCTCGACCGGTGCCGCGCTCGTGCGCCACACCGACGTGAACAAGGTCGCCTTCACCGGATCCACGCCCGTGGGGCGCGAGATCGCCAAGGCTGTCGCCGGCACCGACAAGAAGCTCACGCTCGAGCTCGGCGGCAAGGCCGCGAACATCGTCTTCGAGGACGCCCCGATCGATCAGGCGATCGAGGGCATCGTCAACGGGATCTTCTTCAATCAGGGCCACGTGTGCTGCGCGGGCAGCCGCCTCCTCGTGCAGGAGTCGATCCACGACGAGGTCGTCGACCGCCTGAAGTCGCGCCTGTCGACCCTGCGCCTCGGCGATCCGCTCGACAAGAACACCGACATCGGCGCGATCAACTCGCGTGAGCAGCTCGACCGCATCCGCGAGCTCAGCCGCATCGGCGAGGAGGAGGGCGCCGAGCGCTGGAGCGCGGACTGCGTCATCCCCGACAACGGCTTCTGGTTCGCGCCCACGATCTTCACGAATGTGCAGGCGAGCCACCGCATCGCGCGCGACGAGATCTTCGGCCCCGTGCTGTCGGTGCTGACCTTCCGCACGCCCGCCGAGGCGATCGAGAAGGCGAACAACACGCCCTACGGGCTGTCGGCCGGCATCTGGACCGACAAGGGCTCGCGCATCCTGGCCGTCGCCGACCGCCTCCGTGCCGGAGTGGTCTGGGCCAACACGTTCAACCGCTTCGACCCGTCGTCGCCGTTCGGCGGCTACAAGGAGTCGGGCTACGGGCGAGAGGGCGGCCGCCACGGCCTGCTCGCCTACCTGAAGGGAGCAACCCGGTGAGCAAGCGACTGACCGTGCCGAAGACCTACAAGCTCTACATCGGCGGCGCCTTCCCGCGCAGCGAGTCCGGCCGCACGTACGAGGTGGTCTCGACGAGGGGCGACTTCCTCGCCAACGCTGCCCTCGCGTCGCGCAAGGACGCCCGCGACGCCGTGAGCGCGGCACGCGGTGCCGTCAAGGGCTGGGCCGGTGCAACTGCCTACAACCGCGGGCAGGTGCTGTACCGGGTCGCCGAGATCCTCGAGGGTCGCAAGGCGCAGTTCGTCGACGAGATCGTGCAGCAGACCGGTGCCTCGACCTCGGTCGCGACCGCCGAGGTCGACGAGGCCATCGACCGCTGGGTCTGGTACGCGGGGTGGTGCGACAAGTTCGGCCAGGTCGCGGGCAACGGCAACCCTGTCGCCGGGCCGTACTTCAACATCTCGGTCCCCGAGCCGACGGGAGTCGTCGCCGTCGTCGCGCCGCAGGACACCGCGCTCGTCGGACTCGTGTCCGCGATCGCGCCCGCCCTGGTCTCGGGCAACTCCGTCGTGGTGATCGCATCGCAGCGCTTCCCGCTGTCGGCGATCAGCCTCGCCGAAGTGCTCGCGACGAGCGACGTGCCCGGGGGAGTGGTCAACGTGCTCACCGGCTCCCCGGCCGAGATGGCGCCGTGGCTGGCATCCCACCCCGACGTGCACGGCCTTGACCTCGTCGGCGCCGGCGACCTCGACTGGATCGACCTGCAGGTCGCCGCCGCCGAGACGCTCACCCGGGTGCTGCCTCCGGAGCAGGGGCCGGATGCCGCGTCCCCGAGCCTCGAGCGGATCGCCGCCTTCACCGAGACGAAGACCGTCTGGCACACGAAGAGCCTGGTCTAGTAGCCGATCGCCGGAGGATCGCCGTGATCTCGGATGATCCTCGGCGAATCCTCCGAGATCCGGCCGATCCTCCGAGAACGGGGCGGGGATCTCACGCGAGGTCGAGCTCGCTCCAGTGACCAGGACGGTCGAGCTCGCCGTACGCGACCTCGACGCCGCCAGGCGACACCGACGCGACGCACGCCAGGAGCGACAGCGTCGGATAGCCGAGCGGCCTGTTGTCGCGGATGATCGCCCGATCGTCGGTGGGCGGCAGCTCGGCGGATCGGCGGAGGACGCCGAGCCAGGCATCCCACCAGCGCTCCGCGTCGACGGGTGTTGCGCGGAAGTCCTCCAGCCAGCGCGCGATGCGCGGCGTGGCGAGGTCGTCGACGTCGTCGTGGGCGATCATGTGCGTGCCGGGCGCGAGGTCGACGGTGCGCAGGGCGACGCCGTCCCACGTCAGCACCCGCGCTGCGCCCGGCGCGACCTCGACGAGGTTGAAGCCGTGGGTCGGGGGTTCGCCGGAGGGCGACGTGCCTGCCACCGATGCGAGCACGATGCCGCCGCGGGAGACCAGCTCGGACTCGGGGCGGGATGAGGTATCCGCTCGATTGAGCAGCACCGCGAGCCGGTGCGTTCCGGGGTCGGCGGCCAGCCACGCCCCGCCGGCCCGCACGTCTCGCACGCCGACGATGCCCTCGTGGGCCTCGGGCCACCAGCGACCGAGCGGATTCCAGGGCCGCTCCGGGTCCTCGTCGCGGATCGCGAGCACCCGGATGGGCTCGTCGGCCGACTCCGGCACGCGGATGACGACGGTGCACATCGGGTGCTCTCCTGTCTGCGGTGATCCGGGTCGTGCCAAGATCGGAGGGTGTTCGTCGTGGTCGGAGTCTCGGGTGGCATCGCCGCCTACAAGACGGTGCACCTCGTGCGCCTCCTCGTGAAGGAGGGCCATGAGGTCCACGTCGTGCCGACGGCCGACGCCGTGAGGTTCGTGGGCCTTCCGACCTGGGAGGCGATCAGCCGTCACCCCGTGACGACCTCCGTCCACGACGACGTGGCCCGCGTCCGCCACGTCGCCCTCGGCCAGTCGGCCGATCTCGTGATCGTGGCGCCCGCCACCGCGAACACCCTGGCGAAGATGGCCACCGGGCTGGCGGACGATCTCCTCGGCACGACCCTACTCGCGACGACCGCGCCGGTCGTCGTCGCCCCCGCCATGCACACGGAGATGTGGCGGCATCCGGCGACGGTCGCGAACATCGCGACACTGCGCGGACGGGGCGTCGTCATGGTCGGCCCCGCCGACGGAGAGCTCACCGGCGGTGACAGCGGACCCGGGCGGATGTCCGAACCCGAGGCCATTCTCGAGGCGGCGCTGACGGCGGCGGCCCGACCCGCGGCGGATCTGGACGGGCTGCGGGCGGTCGTGACGGCCGGGGGCACGCGCGAGCCCATCGACCCCGTGCGCTTCATCGGCAACCGCTCGAGCGGCAAGCAGGGTGTGGCCGTGGCGCTCGCGGCTGCCGATCGCGGCGCTGACGTGCTGCTGATCGCGGCGCACGTCGACGAGGGTGTGCTGGCCGAGGCATCCGCTCACCCGCGTGTGCGCGTGCAGCGTGCGGGCACCGCAATCGAACTCGCCGACGCGGTAGGCGAGGCGGCCGGTGACGCCGACGTGATCGTGATGGCGGCGGCGGTCGCCGACTACCGCGTCGCGGAGGTGTCCGATGCGAAGCTGTCGAAGGATGCCGCGGCGGGGCCGGGCATCACACTGCACCTCGTCGAGAACGACGACATCCTGGCCGGACTCGTGCAAGCGCGGCGGGACGGTCAGACCATCGTGGGCTTCGCGGCCGAGACTCCCGGCGAGGGTGAGACGCTGCTCGACCGCGGGCGCCGCAAGGCGGCCCGCAAGGGCGCCGATCTGCTGGCGGTGAACCAGGTCGGATGGTCACGGGGATTCGAGTCGGACGACAACGAGGTGACCCTCCTCGACGCCGCCGGCGAGGTCGCCGCGGTCGCCGGCGGATCCAAGCGCAAGGTCGCCGACGCACTGTGGAACGCGGTGCGCGAGACCCGCGGGAAAACTAAGTAACGAAAAGGTAACGCCGCATGTAGAGTGGTCCGCACCCCGCGTCGACGGAGACGCGGTGCGAGACCCGGAGGACATGCCCGATGCCCCACTCCGCGGCATCCGACCGCGCCCGCGACCGGATCCACGCCCTGCTCGTCGTGTGCGTCCTCGCCGCCGCGAGCCTCGTGATCGCGTTCCTCGGCGCGACCCCGGCGCGCGTGAGCGCGACCGAACTGCTCGGCGATCCTCGCACGCCCGGTGACGCCGCCCTCATCACGAGTCACCGCGGCGGAGGCGCCACGGCTCCCGAGAACACCCTCCCCGCCATCGAGGCCGCCCTCGCGGTCGGCGACGGCTACGTCGAGGTCGACGTCGCACTGACCGCCGACGGCCACCCGGTGCTCATGCACGACAAGAAGGTCGACCGCACCACGGACGGCACCGGTCGCCTCGCGTCGCTCACCCTGGCCGAGGTGCGGGCGCTCGATGCGGGTTCGTGGTTCGATCCCGCCTTCCGCGGCACGCGCGTGCCGACGCTCCAGGAGTTCCTCGACGTGCTGGACGAGTCGGGAGGTCGGGCGATCGTCGAGCTCAAGGGGGTGTGGGATGCCGCGTCCGTCGATCGTGCGCTCGCCGAGGTCCACGCGCGCGACCTCGAGCGCCGCATCGCGCTGGCGAGCTTCGACGCGCGCACGCTGGCGCTGTCCGCTGCGTCGTCGGAGGTCGTCTCGCGCCTGCTCGTGCTCAAGCACCTGCCGCAGGACGTGGTCACCGCCGTCGAGCAGGCGGGTGTCCGCGGCATCATCGTCGACCGCAAGGCGGTGCTCGCGCGGCCGGAGGTCGTCGACGAGCTGCACGCCGTCGGTGCCCGCGTGTTCGTGTACACGCTCAACAAGGACGCGCAGTGGGACGCCGTCACCGCACTCGGAGTCGACGGCATCGTCACGGACGATCCGCGCACCCTGTCGGAGTGGCAGAGCACCTTCGCCGACGACGACCGCTGACCTGCCGGTCGCGGCGGGCCCGGCGCGTTCGACGACGCGCCGGGCGGCGGCGACGTAGGGTCGAAGTCGAGAACGGACGACCGGGGGGATGTCATGCCGCAGGACCGTCGCCGACGCGCGACCCGAGCGATGGCCGTCGCCGTCGTGCTGATCGCCGCAGCCGCCACCACGGTCGCGTGCCAGCCCGAGCCCGAAGCCGAGCCCACCGGCGACTCGACGCCGACCATCGTGGCGACTCCCACCGGCACCGAGACCCCCACGCCCACGCCGACCGCCACCGCCGCGGCCTTCGTCGTTCCCGAGGCGTGCGAGGACATCTACTCCGCCGCGATGCTCGCCGACCTCGAGGAGGAGAACCCGCCGCTCAACGACCCCGGAGTCACCATGGTCTCGACGCAGGACGTCGACCTGCTCGAGATCATCGAGGGCGGTGCGCCCACGATCCGCTGCTCGTGGGGGCAGCCGAGCGAATTCGGCCTCGCGACCAACGTGACGGCTGTCGACGCCGATCAGGCGACGTTCGTTACCGAGCAGCTCTCCGCGGGCGGATTCGGGTGCGAGGAGCTCGGCGAGGGCACCGTCTGCCGCTGGGAGCAGAAGGGCGTCACGCTCGACGACGAGGAGTACACGAGCGGCGAGACCCACTACGTCGGCGGGGGCGCATGGGTGTCGACCGCGTGGATCAACTTCGCGCCCGACGGCTACACCGAAGACATCGTCGAGACGATCTGGGGCTGACCGCCCCGCTTCCGCTAGACTGGGCGGAGGGAATCCGCTGACGATGTCACAGCTCGCAGAAGCGAGTGCCCGTGGCCGCCGGCGTGACCATCCCGTCCCGCGTTCGCGACGGCGCCCGCGCCGCCCGTGGGAGCACCGCAGAACTTCGGTCTCGCACCGATCACCGCCGGACCCACCGGCACTCACGCTCAGGAGGAGCATGCCGCCCACGGCACCCGCCCAGACGTCCGCTCAGCGACGCCGGAAGTCGTCTTCCGCCCGCCGCGACGACGAGGCGCCCATCATCCCGATCCTCGCCCGCAAGGTGCGCGAGGTCGAGGCCAAGGCCCAGCGCGGAAAGCTCGGGCCCACCAACCGCGTCAAGTTCCAGGTGATCGCGTTCCTGGTGCGCGAGGAGCGCGCGCGGGTGAAGTCCGACTCGGGCGTGACCGACGCCGCGCGCGCCGAGCTGCTCAAGCGGCTCGACGGGGTCGCCACGATCCTCGCCAAGACCGCGGCCCGCGACACCTCTCTGATCCAGCTGCTCGAAGTCGACCAGGCGACATCTCCGGTCGCCCGTCGCATGCGGCGAGACTGGCTGCTCGAGTCCGGCGCCGAACTGCCGCCGGACGAGCTCATCATCACCGACGTCGCCCCTGTCACCGTGCAGGTCGTGCCAGCGGCCCTGGCCGAGCGTCAGGTCGTTCCGCCGCAGGTCGAGGCCCGCCGCGAGTCCAATCCGTTCCTGGCGCCCGACCTCACCGCGCGCCCGCCGAAGGAGGTGCCGCGTCGCCGCCTCGACGGCTGGGAGCTCATGGGTCCGCTGTACAAGGCGTTCGAGACCGGTGCAGGCGGCGCGGCGGCGTCGATGGACCTCCCGGCGGTCCCCGAGTTCGACCGGCTGTCGCCGCGCAACCTCGAGGTCATGCCACACCAGTCGCGCTTCCTCGAGGCCGTGCGCCAGGGGCACCGCAGCTTCCTCCTGGCCGACGAGCCGGGCCTCGGCAAGACGGCGGAGTCGGTGCTCGCAGCATCCGTCGCCGGCGCCTACCCGCTGCTCGCGGTCGTGCCCAACGTCGTCAAGATGAACTGGGCGCGCGAGGTCGAGCGGTGGACGCCGCAGCGCCGTGCGACCGTCATCCACGGCGACGGCGAGAACATCGACGCGTTCGCCGATGTGTTCATCGTCAACTACGAGATCCTCGACCGGCACCTCTCGTGGCTCGGCGATCTGGGCCTGAAGGGCATGGTCGTCGACGAGGCCCACTTCATCAAGAACCTCAGCTCGCAGCGGTCGCAGAACGTCCTCGCGCTCGCGACCCGCATCCGCGAGCAGGTCCGCAACCCCCTCCTCCTCGCCCTCACGGGAACGCCGCTGATCAACGACGTCGAGGACTTCGACGCCATCTGGCGGTTCCTGGGGTGGACGACGGGCGAGAAGCCCGGCCCGGCGCTCATGGAGAAGCTCGACGAGACCGGCCTCACGCCGGCCGACAAGGCGTTCTACCCCGAGGCGCGCAACGCGGTGATCTCGATGGGCATCGTGCGACGCAAGAAGAAGGACGTCGCCGCCGACCTCCCCGACAAGCTGATCGCCGATCTGCCCGTCGAGCTGGATGACGAGTTCGGCCGTTCGATCCGTCAGGCCGAGCGCGAACTCGGCGAGCGGCTCGCGTCGCGGTACCGCCGGATCATCGAGGCCCGCGGAGACCGCGGCCTCGCTCCCGGCGAGCTGGATGACGACATCGTGCGTCTGGTCGCGCAGAACGAGCTGGAGGAGTCGAAGGCCGCCGGCACCGGCTCCGAGAACGTCTTCACCATGGTCCGCAAGATCGGCCAGGCCAAGGCGCTCCTCGCCGCGGACTACGCGGTGCAGCTGCAGCGCTCGGTCGACAAAGTGGTGTTCTTCGCCAAGCACATCGACGTGATGGACGCGGCCGAAGCGCACTTCGCGGCCGCGGGCCTGAAGACGGTGTCGCTGCGCGGCGACCAGACGACCGCTGCCCGCCAGCAGGCGATCGACGCGTTCAACACCGATCCGGATGTCGGCATCGCGGTCTGCTCGCTCACGGCGGCGGGCGTCGGCGTGAACATGCAGGCGTCGTCGAACGTCGTGCTCGCGGAGCTGTCGTGGACGGCCGCCGAGCAGACGCAGGCGATCGACCGCGTCCACCGCATCGGCCAGGACGAGCCCGTGACCGCTTGGCGCATCATCGCCGCCCACACGATCGACACCAAGATCGCCGAGCTCATCGACTCGAAGCAGGGACTCGCCGCCCGCGCGCTCGACGGCGAGGCCGTCGACCCGCAGTCGAGCGACTCCGTGCAGCTGTCGGCGCTCATGCACCTCACGCGCCAGGCGCTCGGAGGCAGCTGACCCGCTGGTCCCTCGATCGGCGCCCCTCCCGCATCCCGCGGCGGCGGGCGCCGTTCGCGTTCAGGGCGGGCCGGCCACGGTGCCGTCTGCGCCACCCGCTAGGGTGACCTGATGACCTTCGACGCCGACCTGCTGCTCGCCGGTCCGCGCGGCCGGCGCGTGTGCCTCGAGTTCGTGCGAGCGTGTGCGCTCGACGCCGACACCGACGAGGGGCGGGATGCCTCGACCGCGGTGTTCTGGGCGGCCCATGCGCTTACCGATCCCGCCGACCGCGGCGTCGTGCTCATGATCGGTGAGGACGGCGGCGAGACCCCCGCCGCCGCGTTCGAGCCCCCGACCGCGACCACGGACGAAGCGGCGGATGCCCTGCGGTCCATCCCGCTTCCGGCCGCGACCCCGCAACGGCTGCGCGACGCGCTTCAGGCGAGCGTCGACCGCGCCATGTACTGGCAGCCGCCCGACGGCGAGGATCTGCTGGCGGCGCTTCCCGCGGTGCGCGAGGCGCTGCGCCCTGCAGCGGAGCTGATCGCGGCGTCGCCGGCGGCCGCGTGGTGGGCGACCGGCGTCGAGCTCGCAGACCAATGGACGCTGCCCTGGGAGGGCGGCGGGCGGCCCGCGGACGACCTCGACGCCGCACTCGCCGCGTGGCATCGGGACACCCTCGCGGACGAGGCACGCGCCGCGCGTGAGCGCGCCGCGGACCCCACCGCCAACTGGTCGGGCATCTGGTGGTCGATCCCGCCGGCTCACGACCTCGTCCGCACCACGCGCGCGCTCGGTGCGGATGGTCCTGCCCGGCTGTGGTTCGAGGAGGACTCCTTCCGTGACGACGCCGCCGTCGCCGTCCCCGTCGAGGCGCACCCCGCGCGGGTCATCGAGATCACCGGACCCGATGACTGGGCGGACCTGTGCCGGCGGCATCCGCTCGACGTGTCGGCCGCTCGCCGCCACGACTGGTTCCGCGTCACCGGGCGCGTCGGGTCGTGGGTGATCCCCGACTGGCGGGGCGTCGCCGGCGAGGCGGATGCCGTGCACCTCACCGTGCTCGGGTACCTCACCGCCGCGACGCGCGCGATCGACGTCGACGGTGAGCGTGCGACGGTGCTGGCGGGCTGGAACCCCGACGAGACGTTCTGGTTCCGCGGGACGCTGGCGCGTCCGGCGGGCGAGCAGCGCTGGGTGCGCGCCGACGAGGGCTGGGTGGGCGAGGCGCCCTGACGGCTCGTGTGGCAGGTGGCGGCATCCGGCACTAATGTCGGGTGAGGCAGCGTCGCCGACCCTCTTCACCCGACAGCGAGGACCACAGCTATGAAGATCGGCATCCTGACCAGCGGCGGCGACTGCCCCGGACTCAACGCGGTCATCCGCGGCGTCGTGCTCAAGGGGACGACGACGTACGACCTCGAGTTCGTCGGCATCCGCGACGGCTGGCGCGGTGTGGTCGACGGCGACTTCTTCCCGCTGACGCGTCACGAGGTGAAGGGTCTCGCCAAGACCGGCGGCACGATCCTCGGCACCTCGCGCACCAACCCGTACGAGGGCCCGCGCGGCGGCGCCGAGAACATCGCCAAGACGATGTACGGCCACCGCCTCGACGGCATCATCGCGATCGGCGGCGAAGGCACCCTCGCGGCGGCCAACCGCCTCTCGAACGACGGCATCAACGTGCTCGGCGTGCCGAAGACGATCGACAACGACCTGCGCGCCACCGACTACTCGTTCGGCTTCGACACCGCCGTCAACATCGCCACCGACGCGATGGACCGCCTTCGCACGACCGGCGACTCCCACCAGCGGTGCATGGTCGCCGAGGTCATGGGACGCCACGTCGGGTGGATCGCCCTCCACGCGGGCATGGCCGCCGGTGCGCACGCGATCTGCATCCCCGAGGTGCCGATGTCGATCGACGAGATCGCGGCCCTCGTCTCGCGCGCGCACGACCGCGGCCGTGCGCCGCTCATCGTCGTGTCGGAGGGCTTCACCCTCAAGGGCATGGACGAGGCCTACAGCGACAAGGGACTCGACGCCTTCAACCGCCCGCGCCTCGGCGGCATCAGTGAGATCATCGCCCCCGAGATCGAGCGCATCACCGGCATCGAGACGCGCGCGACCGTGCTGGGCCACATCCAGCGCGGTGGGTCGCCGTCGGGCTTCGACCGGGTCCTCGCCACGCGCCTCGGCCTGCACGCCGCCGACGCGGTCGTCGACGGTGCGTGGGGCCAGATGGTCGCGATGCGCGGCACCGACATCGTGCGCGTGCCGTTCGCCGAGGCCCTGGGCGAGCTGAACACCGTCCCGCTGTACCGCTACGAAGAGGCCGCGGCGCTCTTCGGCTGAGCCGCGGCGATCACGCGACGGATGCCTCGGCCGAGGCATCCGCTCCTTCGTTCCTCTGCTTCGCTGTGCCTCCGCTGCGCAGCGAACGGTGCGGAGGCTTGGCATGTCCCGATTTCCGCCGTTGGTGTCCCAGATTCGGTCGCATCGGCGGGGCGGAATGAAAAAGATCGGGACATGCACCCGGCGTTCGCGCCCGAGGACGTTCCTCACCAGGGATACCGTCTGAGCCATCGCTGACAGATCCGCGGCGCGGCGGGTCAGCCCCGTGCGTGCGCCGACAGAGTGAGCGGATGCCGCGCCGCACCCATCTTCCACCCGAACTGCCCCCTCGGTTCAGTGTGGCCGACGCCGTCAGGCTCGGTGTCTCTCCGTCCAGACTCAGCCGTCGCGACATCCGCCGACCGTTCCACGGCGTCCGTGCGACCGACGGCGTTCCGGGCGCGTCGCTGCTCGACGCGTGCTTGGACTACGCCCCTCGGCTTGCGCCCTGGCAGTTCTTCAGCCACGAGACTGCGCTCAGTCTGATCGGAGCGCCCACCCCGGAATGGCCCTACCACCCCGCGGTACACGTCTCCGCCCATCGACCGAGCCGCGAGCCCCGGACCGCAGGAGTCACGGGCCATCGGCTCCAGATCCGCGACCCCGCGTTGCTCATCCTTCCCAGCGGCCTGCCTGTCGAGCATCCGGTCCGTGCCTGGAGGCAGACCGGCACCCTGTGGGGTCTGCACGACCTCATCGCCGCGGCCGACTTCCTTGTCAGCGACCGCGGCAGGAGGCCGATCGCATCGATCGCCGATCTCACCGGTGAAATCGAGTCGATGGGCGACGTGCGCGGCGGCATCCTTCGCGCGGCCCTGGCGCATGTGCGAGGCGGTGTGCGGTCACCCCGAGAGACCAGCCTCCGGCTTCTTCTGGTGGGTGCGGGACTCCCGGAGCCGCACATCAACTGGACGCTGCTTGACCACCGCGGGCTTCCCGCAGCCGAACTCGACCTGGCGTACCCGCGGTGGTGCGTCGCTCCGGAATACGACGGCCGGGTGCACGCCGAGAACCCGACGCAGTTCGCGCGGGATGCCGACCGCTGGGATCTCATCCGCGGTCTCGGGTGGGATCACGTCCGGATCCTCAACCATCACATGCGGGATGACGGACGGGCAGCCGTCAGGAAGGTGCGGGATGCCCTCATGAAGGCAGGCTGGCGGCCCGGCGCTGCTCCACGTGTCCCACTTTCATTCGATTAGGCCCACGCTTTCGCTGGAAAGTGGGACACGATCGGCGGAAAGTGGGACACGATCCAGCGTCGGGGGCGCGGTGGGGTGCGCCGCGCGGCGCGGGCGGCGTCAGGCGTCGGCGACGCCCAGCACGTCGAGCAGCCACGCCAGCTCGAACGCCCGCTCGCGCCAGGCGTTGTAGCGGCCCGAGACGCCGCCGTGGCCGGCGACCATCTCGCACTTGAGGAGCGCGTCGGCGCCGACCTCGCGAAGGCGCGCGACCCACTTCGCGGGCTCGACGTACAGCACGCGGGTGTCGTTGAGCGAGGTGACGGCGAGGATCCGCGGGTAGGCGACGTCGGCACGCACGTTCTCGTACGGCGAGTACGACTTCATGTAGGCGTACACGTCGGCGTTGTGCAGCGGGTCGCCCCACTCGTCCCACTCGATCACGGTGAGCGGCAGCGACGGGTCGAGGATCGTCGTCAGCGCGTCGACGAACGGCACATCGGCGAGGACGCCGGCGAACAGCTCCGGCGCGAGGTTGGCTACCGCGCCCATGAGCAGCCCACCCGCCGAGCCGCCCTCGGCCACCAGGCGGTCGGGGGTCGTGTAGCCCGCATCGACGAGGTGGCGGGCGCAGTCGACGAAGTCGGTGAACGTGTTGCGCTTGCTGAGCAGCTTTCCGTCCTCGTACCACTGGCGCCCCATCTCACCGCCGCCGCGCACGTGCGCGACGGCGAAGATCACGCCGCGGTCGAGCTCGGACAGCCGCGGCACCGACATGCCCGGTTCGATCGAGTGCTCGTACGAGCCGTAGCCGTAGAGGTGGACCGGCCGGGGCTCGGCGCCCGCTTCGCCGAACGAGCGCTTCCACACCAGCGAGATCGGCACCTGGGTGCCGTCCTGCGCGGTGGCCCACACGCGCGCCTGCGCGTAGTCGTCGGGGTCGTAGCCTCCGAGCACGGGCTGCCGCTTGCGCAGCATCCGCTCGCCGGTCGCGACGTCGTAGTCGAAGACTGTTCCCGGCGTGACGAACGACCCGTAGCCCAGACGCAGGAGCGGGGGAGCCCACTCGGGGTTGCCGCCGGTGCCCGCCGCGTACAGCGGTTCGTCGAACTCGATCTCGCTCACGGCGCCTGTGGCGTAGTCGAGCATGCCGAGCCGGGGGAGTCCGCCGCGTCGATAGCCGACGACACCCCAGTCGCGGAAGGTCGAGACGCCCAGCAGCCGGTGGCCGGGACGGTGAGGGATCACCACGTCGCGGGAGCCGGAGGGATCGGATGCCGAGACCCGCACCAGCTCGAAGTCGAGGGCGTCGTCGTTGTGAAGGATGAACAGCACGTCCTCGCCGTCGACGACCGCGTGGGCGGCTTCGTACTCGACGCCCTCGACGCGGGGCCAGACGACGCGGGCCTCGCCCCGCAGGTCGTCGGCATCCACGAGCCACTCCTCGGAGGTGATCGACGAGCCGATCTCGATGACGAGGTAGCGGTCGCTGCGCGTGAACCCGGCGCCCACCCAGTACCGCTCGTCCGGTTCGTGGAAGAGCTTCTCGTCGTTGTCGACAGGCGTGCCGAGCTCGTGCAGCCACACGGTGTCCGGCCGCCAGGCGTCGTCGACCGTCGTGTAGACGATGAAGCAGCCGTCCGGGGAGAAGGTGGCGCCGGCGAAGGTGCCCGGGATCTCGTCTGGCAGCTGCTCGCCGGTCGTGAGGTCGCGCACGCGCACCGTGTAGCGCTCGTCGCCCGCCACGTCGACCCCGTAGAGCATGAGCGTGCCGTCGGTCGAGATCTCGAAGCTGCCGAGCGAGAAGAACTCCGTCCCCTCGGCTTCGACGTTGCTGTCGAGCAGCACCTGCTCGCCCGGCACCTCGGTGTCGGGGGAGAGCTCCGGCGGCGTCCAGTCGTCCGGCGAGGCGAGCGGCGCGCGGCACTGGATCCCGTACTGCTTGCCCTCGACGGTGCGCCCGTAGTACCACCAGTCGCCGCGACGGGTGGGCACCGAGAGGTCGGTCTCGAGCGTGCGCCCCTTGATCTCGTCGAAGATGCGGTCGCGGAGGCCCGCGAGGTGCGACGTGCGGGCCTCGGTGTACGCGTTCTCGGCCTCGAGGTGCGCGATCACCGCGGCATCCTCCTTGGCGCGGAACCACTCGTAGCGGTCTTCGACCTCGTCGCCGTGATGGCTGCGCACGGTCGGGCGGGGATCTGCGACGGGGGCGGATGCTGCGGCGGGGGTGTCGTGGACGGTCACGGGGTCAACGCTAACCCGCGGCGGGCTTCGACGGACCTGTTCGCACGCTCCCGTTCAAGTTGACCGCAGGCGTGGGCGGTGTAAGGATTCTTCTGGCCGGTTGCCGGTTCCTGAACTCACGGTGAACTGTTCGTTCGTCACGCCGATCCCGTCGGCACTCTTCTCCACACCCCCTCTCGGAAAGCGAACGGTGGAAGCCGCAACCCTCATCATCGTGCTGGTCATCGCTCTGGCACTGTTCTTCGACTTCACCAACGGGTTCCACGACACCGCGAACGCGATGGCGACGCCGATCGCGACGGGCGCTCTGAAGCCCAAGACCGCGGTGCTGCTCGCGGCGATCCTGAACCTGGTCGGCGCCTTCCTGTCGACGGAGGTGGCCCAGACCATCTCGGGCGGCATGATCAACGAGGAGGACATCTCGGCGACGATCTTCCCCGAGATCATCTTCGCGGGCCTCATCGGCGCCATCACGTGGAACATGCTCACGTGGCTGCTCGGGCTCCCGTCCTCGTCGTCGCACGCGCTGTTCGGCGGTCTCATCGGAGCGACGCTCGTCGGCGTCGGCGCGAGTGCCATCAACTTCAGCGTCGTCGTCTCGAAGGTCATCCTGCCGGCGGTGATCGCGCCCCTCACGGCGGGCATCATCGCCTACGCCGCGACCAAGCTCGCTTATGTGATCACGCGGCGCTACGACAGCAAGCCCGACGGCCGAGACGGCTTCCGCGTAGGCCAGATCTTCACGTCGTCGCTCGTCGCGCTGGCGCACGGCACCAACGACGCGCAGAAGACGATGGGCATCATCACGCTGCTCCTCATCACGTCGGGTCTGCAGTCGGCATCGAACCCCGAGCCGCAGACGTGGGTCATCGTCGCCTGCGCCGTGACGATCGCGCTCGGCACCTACATGGGCGGCTGGCGCATCATCCGCACGCTCGGCAAGGGCCTCACCGAGGTCAAGCCCGCTCAGGGCTTCGCCGCCGAGAGCTCGACCGCCGCGACGATCCTGGCTTCGAGCGCTCTCGGCTTCGCTCTCTCGACCACCCAGGTTGCCTCGGGCTCGGTCATCGGCTCCGGCCTCGGCCGCCGCGGCTCGCAGGTGCGCTGGCGCACCGTCGGCCGCATCATGATCGGCTGGATCCTGACGCTTCCGGCGGCCGGCGCCGTCGGCGCGCTCGCCGCGCTGCTCGTGGTGGTCCTCCCGGTGTGGGGCGTCGTGATCGACGCGATCATCGCGGTCGTGATCATCCTCGGGCTGTTCATGCGCTCGCGCCGCGACGAGGTGAACGCCGGCAACGCCATGAGCGAGGTCGCTGACTCCGGCAAGGCGGTCAAGGTCAAGCGCAATCCGCCGCCCACCCGCCGCCAGCGCGCGATCGCCCGCGAGGAGGCCCGCGCTCGCGCTGCGCGCGAGTCGGCCGAGAAGAAGGCGGCCAAGGCCGCCGAGCGATCCGGGCGCGGCCCGAAGGACGGGGGCGCGGCGTGATCACCATCGACTGGCTGGCTTTCGTCCAGGTCTTCGTGGCGGCCTTCGTCTCCGCGTCCATCGTCGTCAGCGCCTACGCGCTCGGCCTGCGTCTGCTGGTGCGCGCCGGACGCGCGCCGGTCGTCGCGCCCGCCGAGTTCACCGACGCCATCACGGTGATCACCGAGAAGGAGGCGCGCCGCGCAGAGAAGGCGGCGGCCAAGGCGGCGAAGAAGAGCCCGCTGACCGACGGGCAGAAGCGCGTCGCCCTCGTGGGCGCCTACCTGTCGTTCGCGATCGCGGGGGCCGCGGTCCTCGGCGGTCTGCTGCTCATCGTCTTCAACCACTGAGCCGCGTCGGCCCCGCGCCGTAGGCTGAGGACATGACCGCACCGTCCTCCTCCGACGCCGCGGGCGCGGCATCCGGTGCCTCCGCACCCGGGCGGGGCGCGGCATCCGTCCAGTTCGGGCAGTACCCGCCCGCGCGGCGGACGCTGCTGCACCTCAGCGACACCCATCTGCTGGCCGGCAACCGCGCCCTGGGCGGGCGCTTCGACACGGCGGCGAACCTCACGCGCACCCTCGAGGCCGCCGAGGCGACCGGCATCCGGCCCGACGCGATCGTATTCACGGGCGACCTGACCGACCTCGGCGAGCCCGAGGCCTACGCCGCTCTGCGCGAAGCCGTCGAGCCCTTCGCCGCACGGCTGCAGGCGCCCGTGGTGTGGGTGGCCGGCAATCACGACGAGCGCCCGGCGCTGCGCCGCGACCTGCTCGGCCTCGACGCGACGGAGGAGCCCGTCACCGGCGTGTGGGACCTCGGCGGCCTGCGGCTCATCGCGCTCGACTCGACCGTACCCGGCTGGCACCACGGCGATCTCGACGCCGCGCAGCTGGAGTGGCTCCGCGCCGAGCTCGCCACCCCCGCGCCGCTCGGCACGATCCTCGCGCTCCATCACCCGCCGCTGCCGTCGCATGTGCCGCTGTTCGACATCCTGGAGCTGCGCGATCAGGGCCGCCTCGCCGACGTGATCGCCGGCTCGGACGTGCGGGCGATCCTCGCCGGGCACCTGCACTACTCCACGAGCGGCACGTTCGCGGGAGTCCCGGTGAGCGTGGCCGCGGCGACCTGTTACACGATGAACCTCGCGCGCCCCGCGGCCGAGGTGAACGGCATGGACGCCGGTCAGTCGTTCCACCTCGTCCACGTGCACGACGACACCGTCACGCACGCCGTGGTGCCGGTCGTCGATGCGCCCACCGGCGACTACTTCTCGGCCGAGTGGGTCGCGCACATGGCCCGCCTGACCCCGGAGGAGCGGCTCGAGGAGTTCTCGCGCAAGCGCGCCTGACACCCACCCGCGATAGACGCCGCGTACACCGGCGCCGTTGCCATGTACCCGGAGTACACCCCGCGCGATTCACCGCGAGCGTAGGGTGAGAGGCATCCCGCACACCGCCGTGACCTACCCACGAGGACGAACACCATGGCTCTGGACGCAATGACGCGCACCCGCACCGAGACCGACTCCCTCGGATCCCTCGAGATCCCCGCCGATGCCTACTGGGGCATCCACACCGCCCGCGCGCTCGAGAACTTCCCGATCTCGAAGCGACCGATCTCGGTGTACCGCGACCTGGTCAAGGCGCTCGCCATGGTCAAGCAGGCCTCCGCGCGGGCGAACCGCGACATCGGCGTGCTCTCGGCCGAGAAGGCGGATCTGATCGACCGCGCCGCGCAGCTCGTGATCGACGGCGAGTACCACGACCAGTTCGTCGTCGGCGTGATCCAGGGGGGCGCGGGCACGTCGACCAACATGAACGCGAACGAGGTCATCACCAACATCGCGCTGGAACTCGCCGGGCGCGAGAAGGGCGACTACGCGTTCCTGTCGCCGATCGACGACACCAACCGCAGTCAGTCGACGAACGACGTCTACCCGACCGCCATCAAGGTGGGCCTCGGCCTCGACCTGCAGACGCTCCTCGAAGAGCTCGACCTGCTCCGCCGCGCCTTCCTCGACAAGGCCGTCGAGTTCCATGACGTCCTCAAGGTCGGACGCACGCAGCTGCAGGACGCGGTGCCGATGACGCTCGGCCAGGAGTTCCACGGCTTCGCCACGACCCTCGGCGAGGACTACAGCCGCCTGAACGAGAACGCGTACCTGCTGTACGAGATCAACATGGGCGCGACGGCCATCGGCACCGGCATCACGACCCACCCCGACTACAGCAAGGCGGTCCTGGAGCACCTGCGCCAGATCAGCGGACTCGACCTCGACCTCGCGACCGACCTCGTTGAGTCGACGAGCGACACCGGCGCGTTCATGTCGTTCTCCTCGTCGCTCAAGCGCAACGCCATCAAGCTGTCGAAGATCTGCAACGACCTCCGACTGCTCTCGTCGGGTCCGCAGGCCGGCTTCGGCGAGATCAACCTGCCCGCACGCCAGGCGGGGTCGAGCATCATGCCCGGCAAGGTCAATCCCGTCATCCCCGAGGTCGTCAACCAGATCGCGTTCGCGGTGGCCGGCGCCGACCTCACGGTGACGATGGCGGTGGAGGGCGGCCAGCTCCAGCTCAACGCCTTCGAGCCGGTCATCGCCCACTCGATCTTCCAGTCCATCACCTGGATGCGCCGCGGAATGCACACGCTGCGCATCAACTGCGTGGAGGGCATCACCGCCAACCGCGAGCGGCTGGGCACCATGGTCGGAGCATCCGTCGGCGTCATCACCGCGCTCACGCCCTTCATCGGGTACGCGGCCGCCGCGGCGCTCGCCAAGACGGCGCTCCTCACCGGGCGCAACGTCGCCGACCTCGTCGTCGAGGCCGAGCTCATGTCGCGCGAAGAGGTCACCAAGCAGCTGTCGCCGGCGCGCCTGTCGGGCCTCGAGACGATCACGGCCGCGATCCCGATCGTCGACGCCGAGGTCGCCGTCGTCGACGACCCACAGATCTGACGGCCGCTTCGCGCCAGGAGGAGCCGAGCGGATGCCGCACCCGCCGCGGCCTCATCGGCGCGGCCGATTGCCCCGGCCCGCCGCCGACCGATACGTTCGTGCCAGTCCCATGAGAGGAATGACATGACCGATCCGCAGACCCCTGCACCCGGCGACGGCTCCGTCCCGCCCCCGCCGCCCGGCTACTCGACGACGCCGCCCGCGGCGCCGTCCTACGGCCAGCCGCAGTACGCCTCCGCGCCGGCCGCATCGTACGGTGCCCCCGCCTCGACGTCCGTCCCCGGCCGCACGATGGGGATCGTCGCGTTCATCCTGTCGTTCTTCGTGCAGCTGATCGCCCTGATCCTCGGCATCGTCGCCCTCGTTCAAAGCAGGAAGGCCGGCCACAAGAACGGCTGGGCCGTCGCGGCGATCATCATCTCGGCCGTGCTGATGGTGCTCGGCGCGATCCTGTTCTTCGCGGTCGTCATCCCGCTCATCACCTTCTCGTCCGAGGCGCTCCAGGCGTGCCAGGCGGTCGGCTTCGAGGGAACGGTGACGGTCGGCGGCCTCCCCGTCGACTGCTCGAACATCAACCGGTAGACGCACACGACGAAGCCGCACGGTGATCCACCGTGCGGCTTCGTCGTGCGGGCGTCAGCCCAGGATGCGGCAGTGCGTGGTGAGCGCGCCGATGCCGTCGATTCCCACGGTCACGGTCGACCGGTCGCGCAGGAACACCTGCGGGTCGCGCGAGTAGCCGGCGCCACCCGGGCTGCCGGTCGAGATGAGCGTGCCGGGCAGGAGCGTGACCGACTTGGACAGGTGCGAGATCAGCGTCGCGACGGTCCGGACCATCTGGCCCGTCGAGGCGTCCTGCATGGTGTGCCCGTCGAGCACCGTCCAGATGTGGAGGTCCTGCGGGTCGGGGATCTCGTCGGCGGTGACGACGAACGGACCCGTCGGGGTGAAGCCGTCGAACGATTTGCACCGCGACCACTGCGCCTCGGAGTACTGGATGTCGCGCGCGGTGATGTCGTTGACCACGGTGTAGCCCCACACGTGGTCGAGGGCGTCCTCGGGCGCGACGTCCTTGGCGGGAGTGCCGATGATGACCCCCAGCTCGGCCTCGTAGTCGATCGACTCGCTCAGCGAGCGCGGCCACGTCGTGGTGCCGTCGTGCCCGCTCAGCGAGTTCGGCCACAGCGCGAAGACGGTCGGGTTGGAGTCGGTCTTCAGCCCCAGCTCGCTCGAGTGCGCGGCGTAGTTCAGTCCGATCGCGAGGATCACCGGGGGAGTGAGCACGACCGACGCGTACCGCTGTCCGTCGAGCGGATGCCGCGCCGCACCGGGTGCCGCATCGCGGACGCGATCGAGCAGGGCGTCGCCGCCTGCGATCAGCTCTTCGAGGACGCGGGGCGCTCCCTCGAAGAGCTCCGCGACGACGACGACGTGCTGGCCCTCGACGAGGACGAGCCGGGGGTCGTCCGACCCAGGCGGGATCACATGGGCGAAGCGCATCCCTCCAACTTACCGGCCGCAGCGCCGCACGTTCGGGCGGGCAGTGCAGCCATATGCTGTGCGCATGACGCATGATCAGCCCTACGGGCGCCCGCGGCCCGGACTGATGCCGCCCTCGTTCCCCTCCGCGCTGGCTCAGCCACGGCACGCCGCACCCTCCGTGATCCCGGTGGCACCGGCGTCGCCCGCGGCGATGCCGGTGCCACCCCGTCGCGGTCGCACGGCGCCCATCTGGATCGCCGGGATCCTCGTGCTGGTGCTCGTCGCGCTGGTCGGCTACTTCCTCAACGCCCTCGGGCCCGCGGCATCCCTCATCGGCATGGTCCTGGCGCTCATCCCGCTCGCCGGCGTCCTGCTCGCGGTCCGGATCGTCGACCGGTGGGAGCCCGAGCCGCGGGGTCTCATCGTGTTCGCCGTGGCGTGGGGAGCGATCGCCGCGGTAGGCATCGCGCTGGGTGTCGACCTGGTGCTGTCGATCGTGTTCGGCACGGCCTCGACCCCGCAGGCGGAAGCCGTGTCGGCGATCGTGCAGGCGCCGATCGTCGAGGAGTTCGGCAAGGGTCTGGGCGTCTACATCATCTTCGTGACGGCGCGGCGGGCGTTCGACGGGCCCGTGGACGGCATCGTGTACGGCGCGCTCATCGGTGCGGGGTTCGCCTTCACCGAGAACATCCAGTACTTCGCCGTGAGCTTCCTCGAGGGCGGCGCGGCCGACACGACCGTGACGTTCTTCATGCGCGGCATCCTGTCTCCCTTCGCGCACGTCATGTTCACGAGCGTCACCGGATTCGCACTCGGCCTCGCCGCCCGCCGCGGCGCGAGCGCGGGACGCGCGATCGGACCGTGGATCGTCGGCATGATCGGGGCGACGATCCTGCACGCGATCTGGAACGCCTCCGCCGTGCTCGGCGATTTCTGGGGCCTCTACCTGACACTCCAGGTGCCGCTGTTCGTCGGGTTCATCCTGGGCGTCATCGCGCTTCGACGCGAGGAGTCACGGCTCACGCGGCGCCGGCTGGGGGAGTACGCCGAGGCGGGGTGGTTCACCATGCAGGAGGCCGACATGCTCGCCACGGGCGCCGGCCGGAAGGCGGGTCTGGCGTGGGCGGGCACGCTGCGGGGCGACCGCACGCCGCTCATGAAGGGCTTCATCGCCGACGCCACCGCGCTCGCCGCGGCGCGGCAGCGGGCGATCACGGGGCGCGACCCGCAGGCCGCCGAGGACGAGCACGTGCTGCTGCAGCGGACTGCGACGGCGCGGTCGGCGCTCTTCGCACCCTGAGCTACGAGCCCCGCACCCCTCACCGCCCCGGGTCTTGACACGCTCGTGGCGTCCCCGGCATCCTGGGGGCAGATCAACTCAGCGCTCGGGAGTCACGCAGGCATCGCCGCGGCACCGAGCGCTGAGTCTTGTCGCAGGGAGTCGCTCGCGTTGACCCGCGGCACCCGCTCGGGTTGGATGGAACCATGACTGACGACCGCACCAAGCCCGAATTCGACGCCCCCGAGGGTCCCGCTCCCACCGACCTCGTCATCCGCGACATCATCGTCGGAGACGGCGCCGAGGCCAAGCCGGGCGACACCGTCACCGTCCACTACGCCGGAGTAGAGTACGAATCCGGCGAGGAGTTCGACTCCTCGTGGAACCGTGGCGAGAGCATCCAGTTCCCCCTGCGCGGTCTGATCCAGGGCTGGCAGGACGGCATCCCCGGCATGAAGGTCGGCGGCCGCCGCGAGCTCGTCATCCCCCCGCACCTGGCGTACGGCCCGGCCGGCGGCCACTTCCTCGGCGGCAAGACGCTCGTCTTCATCATCGACCTCATCGCGGTCGGCTGATCCGAGGCGATGTGAACGAGGGGGCGGATGCTGCGGCATCCGCCCCCTCTTCGCGTCGGGCGCGGGTGCTCAGCCCGACACCGAAACGGTCGCGCCGGCTGCACGATCGTCCAATCGAGGCCGGACCCGCGCAGCAGCATCTCCTGCAGCTCGGTGTCGAAGATCTGCGGCTTGATCATCAGGTGCGGCGCATGGATCGCTTGCGACCGGGCAGAGCGTCGCCGCCGTCGCGGCCGCGTACGGCTACGGCTCGGAGGCGGCGTTCAGTCGCGCGTTCACGCGGACGACGGGGCGCACCCCCGGACGGGTACGGCGGTCCGTGGCGGCGTGAGGCGAGGCATCCGCTGATCGGGATTTTGCATTCACGGGAATAGATCGGTTCGTCCCGCGCGTTGGACCCGGTATGCCCGCCCCAGACCGCGGCGGCCACCGACACGAAGGACCACCATGACCGACACCGCCTCGACCATCGACATCCCCGGCTACAAGACGGGCACCTGGGTGCTCGACCCCGCGCACAGCGAGGTGACTTTCAGCGTCCGCCACATGATGATCTCGAAGGTGCGTGGCACGTTCGGCATGAAGAGCGCCACGCTCATCGCTCCCGAGAATCCGCTGGACGCCAAGGTCGAGGCCAGCGTCGACGTGACCTCCGTCGACACCAAGGACGAGGGCCGCGACAACCACCTCCGCTCGGCCGACTTCTTCGACGTCGAGAACCACCCGACGATGGAGTTCCGCTCGACGGGTGCGCGCATCGAGGGCGACGACTTCCTCGTCGACGGCGACCTCACGATCCGCGGCATCACCAAGCCGGTCACCTTCGACTTCGAGTTCGGCGGCTTCGGCACCGACCCGTGGGGCAACTACAAGGCCGGCGCGACGGCGAAGGCCGTGGTCAACCGGGAGGACTTCGGTCTTACCTGGAACGCCGCGCTCGAGACCGGCGGCGTGCTCGTGGGCAAGGACATCACCATCACCCTGGACCTCCAGGGCGCGCTCCAGCAGGACTGACGACCGCGCGAGGCCGGCAGGTCAGCGAGATCGCGAGGGGACGGATGCCACGGCGTCCGTCCCTTCGTCGTTCCTGCGCACCCTGCGCAGGCGATCCTGGGCGAGCAGGATGCCGAGGAAGACGACGAGCGCGCCGACGGGCTCGTTCCAGCTCAGGCGCTCGCCCAGGATGAGCGCACCCAGCACGACGCCGACGAGCGGCGTGATGTAGGTCACCGTCGACGCGCGGGTGGGACCCCACGCACGGACGGCATTCTGGTTCCAGATGTAGGCGATGCCGGTGCCGAGGCAGCCCAGGAGCACCACGCTGACCACGATCCAGGGGTTGAGCCGGACGGGTGTGAGCACGAGCACCGGGGTCAACACCGCCATGATCGCCGCCGCGATGCCGATGTTGAGGAACGAGAACATCAGAGCGCTCATGCCGGTGTTCGACACGAATTTGCGCATGTAGGCGAGGCTGAAGCCGTAGCAGGCCGTGGCGCCGAGGATCGCCAGCTGGGCGACGAGGCTCTGCGAGAGGTCGAGGCCCTGCCAGGGGCCGATGATGACGATGACGCCCGCGATGCCGAGGCCGATGCCGGCGATCTGCAGCGGCTTGAGCTTCTCGACGCGGAACAGCAGGCCGGCCATGATCGCCGTCATGATCGGCGTCGTGGCGTTGTAGATGCTGGCGAGGCCCGAGGTGACGTGCTGCTGCGCCCAGGAGAACAGCAGGAACGGCACAACGCAGAACGAGACCGCGAGCACGGTCATGTGCCCCCAGATCCTGAGCGAGCGAGGCAGCGCCTCGCGCCGCATCAGCACGAACAGGCCGAGGGCGAGGGCGCCGAGGATGAGGCGCGACCATGCCACCTGCGCCGGCGAGATGCCGCCGAGCGCGACCTTCATGAACAGGAAGCTCGCACCCCACACGACGCCCGCGAGCGTGAACTGGACCGCGATCGAGAGCTGCGACGTGCCGGGCGGCGGGGCGTCGGCGGCTGCGGTCTCGACGGAGGCGGGGGCGGTGGACACCCGGGAACTCTACGCCGCGGCTCGGACGCCGAAGGCGCGGAGGGAGCGCGACGTCCGAAATCCGCCGATGTGCGGCCGTTCGGCTACGGCTCCGGGTGCTCGGCGTCGTAGGCGCGGAACCGGGGGCTGAGCCGCACGAGGAAGGCCACGAGTGCGACGATGACGAATCCGCCGAGCAGCGGCGGGAACCACAGCGCCGTCACGGTGGCGAGCGTTCCCGCATAGAACGCGCCGAGGCGCGGCCCGCCGGCGACCACGACGATGAAGATGCCCTGCAGCCGCCCGCGGATCGCGTCGGGGACGGCGGCCTGCACCATGGTGTTGCGGAAGATCGAGCTGACGTTGTCGGCCGCGCCCGCGACGGCGAGCGTCGCGCACGCGAGCGCGATGAGCACGAGATTGGGGGAGTCCTCGCTGACCACCTCGGGTGCGAACCAGCCGAGGGCCGCTGCTCCGAGCACGAGCCCGAGCGCTGCGATCGCGCCGCCGTAGACGAGGATGGCGCGCTCGATCCCGAGGCCGTGGTGCCGCACGCGCCCGACCGGCCCGGAGAACAGGCTCGAGAAGAAGGCGCCGGCGGCGATCGACGCCGTGAGGATGCCGGTCGTGATCGGGCCTCCGCCGAGGAGCACCGCGCCGATGGCCGGAAAGAGCGCCAGCGGCTGCCCGAACGTCATTGCGACGATGTCGAGCACGAACTGCAGCCGGATGTTGGACGCCCGGCGCAGGAACCGCGCGCCGTCCTTGAGTGACTCCCATCCAGGGCGGACGATGTCGCCCTCGGGGAGAAGCTTCGGCAGTGTCCACAGGCCGAGGAAGAGCGACAGCATGAGCACCACGTCGAGCGTGTACGTCCATGCGTAGCCGACGAGCGCCACCATCACGCCCGCCAGCGCCGGTCCGGCCATGACCATGATCCCCACGGTGATGCCGCCGAGAGCGGATGCCGCGGGCAGCAGTTCGCGCGGGATGAGTCGGGGCACGATCGCCTGGCGGGCAGCCATGACGATCGAGTTCGCCGAGGAGTTGACGATGCTCAGGACGTAGAGCCACCACACCGTCTCGAGCGCGCCCCACGCGAGCACCGCCAGGAGCACCGTCGATGCGAAGGTCACCGTCGCGGCGATCAGCGCGACGGTGCGCCGGTCGAACGCGTCGGCGAGCATCCCGCCGTAGAGACCTGCGATGATCATCGGCACGAGACCCGCCACTGCGATCATCGCGACCGCGAACGTCGAGCCGGTCAGCTCGTACATGTGCAGCATGATCGCGACGATCGTCAGCTGCCCGCCGAGCCCCGCGAGCGTCGATCCGATCCACATGCGCGTGAACGCGGGGCTCGTCGTGAATGGCCGCAGATCGAGGAAGTGATCGCGGCGCAATCGCGGCATCACAGCGCGTGCTCGGCGGACGACGGGAGAGGCATCCTTCGAGGCTAAACCCGGGCCGACCGTGTGCGGTCCCGCCGGTTACCGCGGGTGTCGATCCGGCTGGTAGACTCTTGAGGTTGCCGTTTGATCGGCCGCGGATAAAGAGAGCTCACGCACCAGGCGTCGGGCACCGCGCAACGACGAGAAAGGGGATCCCATCTATGCCACTCGAATCAGACGCTAAGAAGGCGATCATCGAAGAGTACGCGACGCACCCCGGTGACACCGGATCCCCCGAGGTGCAGGTCGCGATGCTGACGCAGCGCATCAAGGACCTCACAGAGCACCTGAAGGAGCACAAGCACGACCACCACTCGCGTCGTGGTCTGTTCCTGATGGTCGGTCAGCGCCGCCGTCTCCTGGGCTACCTCCAGGACATCGACATCAACCGTTACCGCTCGCTCATCGAGCGTCTCGGCCTGCGCCGCTAAGGCGCACCCGTCGAAAGCGCATCGCGAACCCAGCGTTCAATCGCGCAGAGAACTTCTTGAGAAGGCCGCCCCAGGTGTGGGGCGGCCTTCTTCTCGTCCGCCCGTCGCCGCCGATCCGGTGCCTCAGGCGGTGGCGGCCCGAGCGGCAACGAGGTCGGCGTGGTGGATCTCGGCGACGTCGGGGTGGGCCCGCAGGCGCGACTTGAGCGCGTTCTCGCCGTAGAGGGCGTGGATCGGGTTCGACGGGTCCTGGGTCACCCCGCGCGCCTCGCCGGCGAGCTCAGCGGGCAGCTCGATGAGCGGGAGGCGCTTGTCGAGGGCGGGGTTGAAGAAGAACGGCACCGAGATCCGGTCGTCGGGGAATCGCGGCGAGATCACCCGGTGGTTCGTCGCGACGAGGTAGCCCTGAGTCGCGTACTCGAGGAGCTCGCCGATGTTGACGACGAAGGCGCCCGGCACCGGCGGCGCGTCCACCCACTCGCCGTCGCGCTGCACCTGGAGGCCGCCCTTTCCCGGCTCGACCCACAGCAGCGTGAGGACGCCGGAGTCCTTGTGCGCGCCGACGCCCTGCTGCGGGGTCGGGTCCTCCTTGCCGGGGTAGCGCACGATCTTGATGAGGGTCGAGGGCTCGCCGAAGTGCTCGTCGAAGTAGTTCTCCGGGGCGCCGAGCGAGAGCGCCCACGCGCGCAGCAGCTTGCGGGCGACGCCCGACAGGTGGTCATGCCACTCCGACACGACGTCGCGCAGCT
This sequence comes from Microbacterium sp. HJ5, assembly GCF_054824025.1. NCBI lineage: Bacteria > Bacillati > Actinomycetota > Actinomycetes > Micrococcales > Microbacteriaceae > Microbacterium > Microbacterium sp. HJ5. The sequence goes on along the minus strand of NZ_JSYE01000015.1, from coordinate 94,255 downwards.
CGGGCTGGGCGTCGGGCCACAGGTTCGGTCCGACCAGGCGGAAGAAGTCGGCGGCCTCGGCGTCGGCGATCGCCTCGCGCTCGGGGCCGATGTCGATCTGCTCGCGCCAGTCGACCTTGCCCTGCGTGCGCTCGCCGCCGATCCGCGTGTAACCGCGGAAGTGCGGGCTCTTGATGTTCTCGATCGCGAGCTTGTCGGCGTCGGGCAGGGCGAAGAAGTCCCGGGCCGCGCGGTGGAGCCGGGTCTCGAGCTCGGGCGTCACGCCGGTGCCGGTCAGGTAGAAGAAGCCCACGTCGTGCGTCGCTGCCCGGAGCTCGTCGCGGAATCGCGCCGCAGCCTCGGGGCCCTCGTCGAGCTGCGAGAGATCCAGGATCGGCAGGTTCAGGTCGCTCATGTCCTGAGAGTAGGCGGATGCCGCGGCATCCGCTCCTTTGTTGCGCACTGTTGAGCGGCGGCCGCGCCCGGTGCTCAGGCCCGCGCGGCGAGGACGAACGGCAGCACCGGCCCCGCGCCCGCGCGACGCAGCAGACGCCCCGCGACGGTCAGCGACCACCGGCTGTCGACGAGGTCGTCGACGAGCAGGACCGGGCCGCCGTCGAGCGCCGTCAGCGCCGCCGCGAGGTCCGGTCCGATGACGAAGCTGCTCGCCACGCCGGCGAGCCGGTAGGCGCTGTTGCCGCCGCTGCCGCCCGGGCCGGTCCCGGTCAGATCGAGCGACCCCAGCAGCGGCAGGCGGCCGACCTCGGAGAGCGTGCGCGCGAGCGACCCCACCAGCAGGGGGCGGGCGCGAGAGGGCATGGCGACCACTGCGGCAGGCCGCGCCTCCCAATCCCAGTCGGCGAGCACCCGGACGCACGCGGCGGCCATGGCCGGCGGAACCTCGGTGTCGGGCGCGCGGGGGGCGAACAGGTCGCGGAGAGGCCCGCCCCACCCCAGGTCGGTCAGGCGTGCGAGCGCCCTTCCCGGCTCGAGGCGCTCCTCGCGCGCGATGTTGCCCCGCACGTCGAGTCCGAGCCGGGCCATGCCGCTCGGCCACTGCGCCCGCGGCTCGACCAGCACGCCGACCCGAGCCATCGCCGCTCCGGCGGTGGCGGTCGTCGCCGGGTCGAGATCGGTCGGATACCAGGGAGACGCGCAGTTGTCGCAGCGACCGCACGCCTCGGCGGCCGGATCGTCGAGGGCGCGCTGCAGGAACTCCATGCGGCATCCCAAGGTCGTCTCGTACTCGATCATCGACTCCTGCTCGCGGACGCGGGCCTCGGCGATCCGCGCGTACCGCTCGGCGTCATAGGTCCAGGGTGCGCCGGAGGATACCCAGCCGCCCTGCACACGATCCACAGCGCCGTCCACGTCGAGCACCTTCAGGAGCAGCTCGAGGCGGCTGCGGCGGATGTCGACGCGCGCCTCGAGCGCGACGGTCGACAGCGGCGCCTGCTCGTGCGCGAGCTCTTCGAGCACCGCGTTCGCCTTCGCCTCGTCCGGCATCGACGACGTCGCGAAGTACTGCCAGATCGCCCGGTCTTCGGGCCCCGGCAGCAGCAGGACGTCGGCGCGCTCGGTCGCGCGACCGGCGCGGCCGACCTGCTGGTAGTACGCGACGGGCGTCGACGGCGCGCCGACGTGGATGACGAAGGCGAGATCCGGCTTGTCGAACCCCATGCCGAGCGCGCTGGTGGCCACGAGCGCCTTCAGCCGGTTCTCCTTGAGCAGCCGCTCGGACTCCTCGCGTTCGGCGGGGTCCGTCTGCCCCGTGTAGGCGCGCACGTCGTGGCCCGCCTCGCGCAGGAGCCGCGCGGTGTCGTCGGCGGCGGAGACGGTGAGGGTGTAGATGATCCCGCTGCCGGGCAGGTCGCCGAGGTGGCTGAGCAGCCACGCCAGGCGCGTCGCGGCATCCGGGAGCCGCAGCACGCCGAGGCGCAGCGACGCCCGCGCAAGAGGACCCCGGATGGTCAGGACGGCTACGCCGCCGATGCCGAGCTGCTCCTCCACGTCGTGCACGACACGCTCATTGGCGGTCGCGGTGGTGGCCAGCACGGGCACCGTTGCGGGCATGCCGGCGATGAGGTCCCGCAGGCGGCGGTAGTCGGGCCGGAAGTCGTGCCCCCAGTCCGAGATGCAATGCGCCTCGTCGACGACCAGCAGCCCGGCGCGCGCGACGAGCGCCGGCAGCTGCTCGTCGCGGAACCGCGGATTGTTGAGGCGCTCGGGGCTGACCAGGAGCACGTCGAGCTCGTCGGAGTGGAGGCGTGCGAGCACGTCGTCCCATTCGAGCGGGTTGGCGGAGTTGATGCTCGCCGCCCGGACGCCGGCGCGCTCGGCAGCGGCGACCTGGTCGCGCATGAGCGCCAGCAACGGCGAGACGAGGATCGTCGGGCCCGAGCCGCGGCGTCGCAGGAGCAGCGTCGCCACGAAGTACACGGCCGACTTGCCCCAGCCGGTGCGCTGGACCACGAGCGCCCGGGAGCGGTCGCGTACGAGCGCCGCGACAGCCTCGAACTGCCCGTCGTGGAACGCGGCGTCCTCGCGGTCGACGAGGCGGCGCAGCGCCGCGAGAGACTCGGCCCGCAGATCCTCGGTGGTGTCGTCGCCCATCACGCGACCGTACCCGTCGCCATCGACGTCCGCCGCCGCGACCGCTCGGGCCATCAGCCGTTCTGCCGGGGATCCGCGCGCGGGCGCGACGCCCGCGGCTGCTCGCGCGGACGGCGGGACCCGGTCGGGTCGTTGCGCCGGCCTTCCCGCCCGGCGAGCGTGCGATCGGCGAACAGCCACGTCGGCCGGGGCTCGACGAGGGGCCGGAACACGCGGCGCACGGGCTTGGTCGCAAGCCCTAGCGCGATGAGCACCGACGCGACGATGACGATCGGCAGCCACAGCCACGTGGGATCGAGGTCGCGCAGGATGCCGGATTCACGGAACGGGTACAGCACGAACGAGTGCAGCAGGTAGACGTACATCGTGTACTGGCCGAAGTGCGTCCACCAGTGCGTGCCCCGGGGCAGGAGGGCGAAGAACGCCGCGCTCAGCACGAGCGCGACGACCATGAGCGCGAGGCGCACGCCGCCCGCCCACCACTCCGTGCCGCCGAGCGCCGCGTAATTGTCGTCGTAGAACAGCCACTCGCGCAGGTTCATCGCGCGCCAGCCGTCGACGAAGAACCACGCCGACCAGCCGGCGATCGCGAAGACGCCGATCGCCGCGATCGTGACCGACCACCGTCTGCGTGCCAACAGCCCGAAGCGCTCGACGACGTCGTGCTCGCGCAGCCACCACCCGAGGGTGAAGAACGGCAGGAGGCCGAGCGTGCGCGACAGCGAGAAGGTCGAGTCGATGTTCGGCAGGTAGCCGGCCCCGATCGAGATCGCGACCGTCCACAGCAGCGGCCAGCGCAGCAGCGCGAGGTAGGGCAGCACGAGACGGAAGATGCCGAGGGCGAGCAGGAACCAGAGTGTCCACGACGGCTCGGTGAGATTCGGGTTCGCGCGCCCCTCGACGAGCCACTTCGTGAGGGTCCACAGACCCTCGAAGATGACGTACGGGAGCAGGATGTCCGTCACGACACGCGCCATCTGGCGACGGTTCGGCGGGTCGGACTTCGAGAAGTAGCCCGAGATGATCGCGAACGCGGGCATGTGGAAGGCGTAGACGAGCAGATACAGCCCGAGCGCGATGTCGGAGTCGTACGTCAGGCGCTGCACCGCGTGGCCCAGGACGACGAGCACGATGCACGCGAAGCGGGCGTTGTCCCAGAACGGCACGCGGCGCTTGACGCGCACCGCCCCGGTGCTCCCGGTCGCAGGGGGAGCGGGAGGAGCGGGGGATGCCGCGTCGGCGGCCTGCGCGCGATCGGTCATGGCGCCAGCCACCCTATCCTGTGCGGTGTCGACGGCCGCGGAGACCACGCGCCGTGCGGGGAGGCGCGTGCGCGCGCGCCGGCGCGGTAGTCTGCGGCGCGATGACAACGATCGACGAGGCGCGGGCGAGGGATCGCGCCATCCCCGACATCGACTGGCGAGTGTTCCCGCCGGGCACGCAGCGCGACCTGTTCGCCGCGCCGAGCGGCGACCTCGCCCGGGTTCGCCTCGGCGACCCGGACGCCCCGCGCGTGCTGCTCCTGTCAGGGGTGGCGGGGTCGAAGGAGGATTTCGTCCTGCTCTTCCCGCTGTTCGCCGCAGCGGGGTTCCGCGTCGAGTCGTACGACCTCGCCGGCCACTACGGCTCGGCGAACGCCGGGCCGCAGAACCTGGTCCCTCCGCGGGCCCACTACGACTACCGGCTGTTCCTCGACGACCTGATCGCCGTCCTCGACGACGGGCGTGGTCCCGTCCATGTGCTCGGGTACAGCTTCGCCGGCCTGCTGGCCGAGCTCGCTCTCATCGAACGCCCGGACCTCTTCGCCAGTCTCACCCTCATGGCGGCGCCGCCTGCCACCGGTCAGGTGTTCCGCGGCGTCAAGCACATCGGGCCGATCTCGGACATGCCGCCGCATCGTGCGGCGGGGCTCATCCTGTGGGGCATCCGCTACAACCTCAATCGCACCCCTCCGCTGCGCATCTCGTTCGTGCGCGAGCGGATGGCCGTGACCGGGCGGCCCGTCATCGACGACGTCGTGGGCCTCATGATGGCGATGCCCGACGTCGCCGATCAGGTGGCCGGCATCGGCATCCCGAAGCTCATCGCGGTGGGCGAGCAGGACCTCTGGCCCACCGAGCAGCACGCGTCCTATGCGGAGCGGATCGGCGCGCGCCTGGCCGTGTACCCGACCGGGCACGCGCCGTGCGAGACCGCGCCGCATCAGCTCGTGCGCGACATGCTGGCGCTGTTCGCGAGCGCATGATGGAGGGGATGCCGCAGGCCGCGGCATCCGGTCGGGAATAACCTGGACGGGCACACGTTGCACGAAATACATTCATTTGCATAGAACCGTCCCGGTCGGTGATCCCGACGAGACGCAGAAGCGGAGAGATCGTGAGCGAGAGCACCACGTGGCCGGGGATGCAGTTCGGCATCTTCACGGTGAGCGACATCACCGAGGACCCGACGAACGGCACCACCCCCAGCGAGGCGGACAAGATCCGCAACACCATCACCGTGGCCAAGCATGCGGAGGAGGTCGGTCTCGACGTCTTCGCGCTGGGTGAGCACCACAACCCGCCGTTCTGGTCGTCGTCGCCCACCACGACCCTCGCGTACATCGCGGCCCAGACCGAGCGCCTCGTGCTCTCCACCGCGACCACGCTCATCACCACGAACGACCCGGTGAAGATCGCCGAGGACTTCGCGATGCTGCAGCACGTGTCGGGCGGCCGCGTCGATCTCATGCTCGGCCGCGGCAACACCGGCCCCGTCTACCCGTGGTTCGGCAAGGACATCCGCCAGGGGCTTCCGCTCGCGATCGAGAACTACAACCTGCTGCACCGCCTGTGGCGCGAGGACGTCGTCGACTGGGAGGGCCAGTTCCGCACGCCCCTCCAGGGCTTCACGTCGACGCCGCGCCCGCTCGACGGCGTCGCGCCGTTCGTGTGGCACGGCTCGATCCGCACACCCGAGATCGCCGAGCAGGCCGCCTACTACGGCGACGGCTTCTTCGCGAACAACATCTTCTGGCCCAAGGAGCACTACCAGCGCCTCATCGCGCTGTACCGCCAGCGCTACGCGCACTACGGTCACGGCACGCCCGAGCAGGCGATCGTCGGCCTCGGCGGACAGGTGTTCATGGCCGCGAAGTCGCAGGACGCCGTGGCGCAGTTCCGGCCGTACTTCGACAACGCGCCGGTCTACGGCCACGGCCCGTCGCTGGAGGACTTCAGCGAGATGACTCCGCTCACCGTCGGCTCGCCGCAGCAGGTCATCGACCGGTACGCGTCGATGCGCGACTACTACGGCGACTACCAGCGCCAGCTGTTCCTCATCGACCACGCAGGACTCCCGCTCAAGACGGTGCTCGAGCAGCTCGACATCCTGGGAGGCGAGGTCGTGCCCGTGCTCCGCAAGGAGCTCGCGCAGAACCGTCCGGCGGAGGTTCCGGATGCCCCGACCCACGCCGGCCTCGTGAAGGCAGCGTACGGCGACGAGGCGCCGCGCCAGGCGATCCCCGGCGCCAACCGGGGCGACAACCTCGTCGGCGACAGCCCGTACCAGGACGCGCCAGCCCCCGCGGGCGCGGCGTTCGGCCTCGGCCGGAAGGAGGCGTGACATGACCGGCGCTCGCCGCATCGCCGTCATCTCGGCCGGACTGTCCAACCCGTCCTCGACGCGCCTGCTCGCCGACCGCCTCTCCGCGGCCACGGCGAAGCAGCTCGCAGAGCGCGACATCCAGGTCGAGGTCGACACGTTCGAGCTGCGCGACTACGCGCACGACATCACCAACAACCTCCTCACCGGTTTCGCGCCGCCGGCGCTGGAGTCGATGGTCAACGCGGTCGTCTCCGCCGATGCCGTCATCGCGGTCACGCCGATCTTCTCGACGAGCTACTCGGGGCTGTTCAAGTCGTTCGTCGACGTGCTCGACCCCGATGCGCTCACCGGAAAGCCGGTCCTCATCGGAGCGAACGCGGGCACCGCACGCCACTCGCTCGCGATCGACTACGCCATCCGCCCGCTGTTCACCTACCTGCACGCCGAGCCGGTCTCGACGGGCGTGTTCGCCGCGTCGAGCGACTGGGGCGCCGCGGGTGACCAGGTCGCACCCCTCGGGGAGCGCGTCGAGCGCGGGGCGCGCGAGCTCGCCGAGGCGATCATGCGCCGTGAGCCGGCCAAGAACGAGGATCCGTTCGATCCCGCCAACTACCTGGGCGACGGCCGCTCGTTCGGCCACCTGCTCGGCGGGCTCGCCGGCGAGTAGTCCTCAGCCGAGCTCGATGTCCGACGGCGCGCTCAGCGGTCTCCACACCGCGGGGCGCGCCGCCGGCGTCGGCGCGAGCACGTCGGCCTCGACGAGGGGGCCGAGGTCGATGCCGGCGAGCGTCTCGACGTCGGCGATCGGCACCTGGAAGGTGCGGAACCCGCCGAGGCGCGACACCGTCATGATGCCCTGCGCGGTGTCGATGAGCTCGGACTGGTCGAGCACGAAGCCGGCCGCCTCGAGTCGCCCGCCGTCCGAGGGCGCCCACGCGGCGACTTTGAAGAACCGGCGAGGGATGCCGACACCCCGGTACGGCGGATCGTCGGGCGCCAGCACCGGTGCCGTGAACACGCTGATCCGCTGGTCGGTGGTGTCGGCGTACGCGAGGACGTGGTCCTCGAGGCCGAGCCAGAGCTCCTTCGACTGGTTGAAGGCGCCCGCCTGGGGCGCGGCGTTGGTGTAGAAGAAAGTGGCCTCGGTGGCCTCCCTCGCCTCGGCGGCCGTGCCCCAGCCCGGATCGCGCCGCCGCACGAGATGACCGCGGTCGAGGTCGTTGTCGGCGTAGACGGCCGGCCCGGTCTGCTCGGCCGCAGGCACGCGCGGGTCGAGCTGCCACTCGCCGGTGCGCGGCACGTCGCGCAGGGACGCGCCGTCGATGTTGACGGCCGTCACCGCGGCGAGCCGGCGGTGCGGGTCGAGGAGCACCGTGAACCGCGGGTACGCGAGGCCACGCACCGCCGTGCCGCCGAGGGGGCGGGGGATCGGCAGCGGGATGCCGAGGAAGCCGGGGTCGTATCCGGACCAGGTCGCGTCTGCCACCGCTCCATCCTGGCGTGCGGCGCCGACGTCGCTCATCGGTCGGGCCCCGTGGGCGTGTCGCGTCGGCGCCACGCCCACGACAGGACGGCGTCCAGGCCGAGGCCGAGCGCGAGCGCGACCACGATCGAGACGACCACGGCGACCGCGGGCCCGCCGGGGAGGAGCCGGGCGACGACGGCGCCGATCAGCGCCTGGTACGCCGCCCACGCGCAGGCCGCCGCTGTGACGACGGCGGAGTAGCGCGGGGCGGGGACGCGTGTCGCGCCGGCGACGATGTTGACGGCCAAACGGGCGAACGGGATGAAGCGCGCCGTGAACACGACGGTGCCGGTGCTGCGGTCCAGCCGCGCGCGTGCCCACGCGAACGCCGTCCGTGCGCGGCGCGTGCGCATCCACCGCCAGCGCTCCAGTCCCACCGTGCGTCCGATGGCGTAGCAGCAGGCGTCGCCCGACGCGGCGGCGACGGCGGCGACCGCGATCACGGCGGCGAGCGGCGGCGCACCCGTCGTCACCGACAGGGCGCCGAACGCAGTGACGGCGGCCTCGCCGGGCACGACGACGAGGAAAGCATCCCCGAGCACGAGGGCGAACAGCAGCGGGAGCGCCCACGGACCGGCGCCCAGCCCGGCCAGCATGTCCTCGGTCACCGCCCCTGACTATCACCGCGGGATGAACCGCCGGAGAACGGACGGCGCCGATCGGACGCGCAGGTGACGCGCGGGCGGGGATCGGATGAACAGTCCGCGAGCGTGGCCGGTTCGCGGCATCCGCTCGCCCCCGGCCGGTCACGCTGGAAGCGTGAGAGTCGCACTGCTCGCCGAATCGTTCCTGCCCCACATGAACGGGGTGACGGGATCGGTGCTCCACGTGCTGCGCCACCTGGCCGCCGGAGGACACGAGACGCTCGTCATCGCCCCGCGCGCCGGAGAGGTCCTCGGAGACCTCCACGGCGCACGCACCGAGCTGCTGCGCTCGGTGCCGCTGCCCAGCTATCCCGACGTGCGGGTGGTGTTCGCCCGCGCCGCACGCCTCACGGCGATCCTGCGCGATTTCCGCCCCGACGTCGTCCACCTCGCGTCGCCCTTCGTGCTCGGGTGGCAGGGGCTCGCCGCCGCAGACGCGCTGCGCGTCCCCGCCGTCGCCGTCTACCAGACCGACGTCATCGCCTACGCGCAGAAGTACGGGATGCCGCGGGCCACGGCCCTCGTCGGCAGCCATGTCGCGCGCCTCCACCGGCGCGCCACGCTCACCCTCGCGCCCTCCTCCGCCTCGATGCGTCAGCTGGAGGATCTCGGCGTCGACCGCCTCCGTTGGTGGGGTCGCGGGGTCGACAGCGAGCGGTTCGCCCCGCACCGCCGCTCCGACGCGTGGCGGGCCCGCATCGCGCCGGGCGACACGATCATCGGCTACGTGGGGCGCCTCGCTCCCGAGAAGCAGGTGGAGGATCTCGCCGCGCTCGCCGGCATCCCCGGAACCCGGCTCGTGGTCGTGGGCGACGGGCCGTCTCGGCCCGCCCTCGAACGCGCCCTTCCGTCTGCCGTCTTCACCGGTCATCTCGGCGGGCTCGCGCTCGCCGAGGCGCTCGCGAGCTTCGACGTCTTCGTGCACCCCGGCGAGAGCGAGGCGTTCGGGCAGACGATCCAGGAGGCGCTCGCGAGCGGTGTCCCCGTCGTCGCGACCGGCGTGGGCGGACCCGTCGACCTGGTGCGCTCCAGCATCGACGGGTGGCTCTACCGCCCCGGCGACCTGCGCGACCTGCGCGGCCGGGTGGCCGACCTCCTCGGCGATGAGGGCAAGCGCCGGGCGTTCTCGGTCGCGGCGCACGCGTCGGTCCGCCACCGCAGCTGGGAGGCCGTCTGCCGCCAGCTGGTGGGTCACTACGAGGACGCACGGATGCTCCGACCCATCGACGACGCGCTGCTGCAGCGCGCCGCGATCCGGCCGGCCGCCGCGCCGGCCGTCTCGACGGAGCGGCCGCGGTGGTCGCGGTACGTCGCCCTCGGCGACTCGCTCACCGAGGGCCTGTGCGACACCTCGCGCATGGCGCCGGGGGAGTACCGCGGCTGGGCGGATCGCCTGGCCCACCTGCTCGCCCACGAGGCGGCGCGCGCGGAAGGGTTCCGGTACGCCAACCTCGCCGTGCGCAGCCGGCGGGTGCGCCACCTGACGAGCGAGCAGCTGCCCGCCGCGCTCGCGCTGCGCCCCGAGCTCGTCTCGATCCTGATCGGGGCGAACGATCTCGTCGGTCGCCGGGTCGACGTCGCCGCGATCGCCGCAGAGCTGTCGACCGCGGTGCGCACGCTGCGGGCAGCCGGCGTCGACGTGCTCCTGGTCACGCCCTTCCTCCCGCGCCGGCGTGCGGCGCTCCTCTTCGCGCGGCGCTTCGCCGCGTTCGCCTCGGAGCTGCGCCTCATCGCCTCCGAGACCGGCGCGATCCTGCTGGACCTCGAGGCGGTGCCGGCGATCGGGGAGCTCGAGCTGTGGGCGTCCGACAAGGTGCACCTGCGCTCACGGGGTCACCGGTTCCTCGCCTACCGCGCCGCGGACGCTCTCGGCGTGCCGGATGCCGAGGCGCTGGGCGGACTGGATGCCGCGCTGCACGCCGACGACGACGTGCCGGCGGCCGGCTCCTGGCTGCGGCGCGATGCCCTGCCCTGGGTGTGGCGACGGCTCCACGGTCGCACGGCCGGCGACGGCATAGCCCCCAAGCACTCGGGCTACGTCGTGATCGGGGGCCGCGGCGACGTGCGCTCCCGCGCCCGGACGACCTAGACGCCCCGCCAGGCGTACTCCGACTCCGGGCGCCCCGGCGTGCCGTAACGCGGCGAGCGGGCCACGCGCCCGGCGTCGGCCAGGTGCTCGAGGTAACGCCGCACGGAGACCCGCGACATCCCCAGCCGCTCGGCGGCCTCGCCCGCCGAGACCGGACCGTGCTCGCGGACATCCTTCGTGACGCGCTCGAGCGAGTCGGCCGACAGTCCCTTGGGCAGCGCCACCGGCGCCGTCGGCCGGAGGGCGACGAGCATCGCGTCGATCTCCGCCTGCGTCGTCGTGCCGGCGCTCTCCTCCGCCCGCCGCCGGTACTCACGATAGCCCTCCAGCCGCTCGCGGAACATCGCGAACGTGAACGGCTTGACGAGGTACTGGGCGGCGCCGAGGCCGACCATCTGACGCACGACCTCCGCCTCGCGCACGCCCGATACGGCGATGACGTCGACGCGGGCGCCGTGCGCGCGCACGTGACGCAGCACGTCGACCCCCGTGCCGTCGGGCATGGTCACGTCGAGGAGGACGAGGTCGATCGCGTCGGAGCGCTCGAGGATGGCGGATGCCGCGGCCCGCGCACCCGTGCACTCGGCGACGACCTCGAACCCCTCGAGCCGCTCGACGTACGATCGGTGCAGCTCGAGGGTGAGCGCGTCGTCGTCGACGAGGAGCACGCCGATCACGACGACCGTCCGGGGAGGGTCACCGAGAACGTCGTGGGGGCGGCGGCGAGCGACACCGCGCCGCCGGCGCTCTCCGCGATCGAGCGCACGAGGGCCAGGCCGACGCCGCGCCCGGCCGCATCGGCGGGCTTGGTGGAGAATCCGTGCTCGAACACGCGCTCGCGCAGCTCTGCCGGAATGCCCGCCCCGCTGTCGGAGACGTCGATGCGCAGCATCCGCTCACCCGTGGGCGCGAAGCGCACGTGCACCCAGCGCGGGGACGGTCCCGCCGCCGCGGCGTCCAGAGCGTTGTCGATGAGGTTGCCCACCACCGATACGGCGTCCACCGGCGACAGCGCGCTGCGCGGAGCGGCCGGATCGATGTCGGCGCTCCAGTCGACGCCGCGTTCGCGCGCCTGCGCCGCCTTGCCGAGCAGCAGCGCGCCGACCGTCGGGTCGCCCTCCCGCCGGGCGGCGACCTGGTCGACCAGCGCCTGGCTCTGCCGCGAGGTCTCGGTGAGGATCTCGATCGCCTCGCGCGTGCGGCCGAGCTCGAGAAGCGACACCGCGGTGTGCATGCGGTTGCCGTGCTCATGGGTCTGCGCGCGCAGCGCCTCGCCGAGCGTGCGCACCGACTCGTATGACGCGACGGCGTCGCGGATCGCGCCGGCGGGGAGGTCGCCGGCGACGGCGCGCGTCGTGCGGCGCGCGAGCCAGGCGCCCAGGAGGCCCGCGCCGAGCACCGCCAGGGTGATCGCGAGCACGGAGGGGAGCCGCGGCACGATGTCCGACGCGATGCTGCCGATCGTGACGCCGACCGACACCCAGCCGGCGATCTCGCCGTCGCGGACGATCGGCGCGATCGTGCGCACCGAGGGGCCGAGCGTGCCGGCGAACTCCTCCGTGACGGCGACTGGCTCATCCGGGACGGTGCCGAGGTACGGGCGCCCGATCTCCGCCGGATCCCGATGCGTGATCCGCACGCCGTCCGGGGTCATGATCGTCACGAAGTCGACGCCGGCGCCGTCCATCACCTGCACCGCGACCGGCTGCAGCAGGGTCGAGGCATCCGGCTCGCCCACCCCGTCCACGACGCCCGGCATCACCGCGAGCGAGGCCGCGACCGCGCGCGTGACCTCCTCGGCCTCGGTACGGGCGGATCGCTGCGCGTCGAGCACGAGCACGACGGCGAGGACGGCGACGAGCACCGTCACCGCGGCGGCCACGATGAGGAAGACGCGGGAGGCTGCGCTGGTGCGTCGGGTCGCCTCGGCCATGAGTCCTCCTCGGACGGATGCCGCGGCATCCGCTGCGACCAATACGACCACAACTCGTCGCGGTCTGCGATGAGCCGCACGCTGGATGCCACCGCAGGACACCGGTCCGGCGGAATCGAACGCAGATGTTCCCCACTGGAGGCGATGATGGCTCTCTCGACACGCACGACCTCGTTCACCCTGCCGGGCTTCAATTGGAGACGCGGCAAGCAGGCCTGGGACAAGCACACCTGGTTGTACATCTCGGTGATCCTCGCCGTCGTGCTCGGCGCGATCGTCGGGCTCGTCTGGCCCGAGGTCGGGGTGTCGCTCAAGCCGCTCGGCGAGGCGTTCGTCGGCCTCATCAAGATGATGATCGCGCCCATCATCTTCTGCACGATCGTCGTCGGCGTCGGCTCCATCGCGAAGGCGGCGACCGTGGGCAAGATCGGCGGGCTCGCCCTTCTGTACTTCATGGTCATGTCGACGTTCGCTCTCGCCATCGGGCTCGTCGTGGGCAACCTCCTCCACCCGGGCGAGGGCCTTAACATGGCGAACGCCACCTACGAGGCGACGGCGGAGGCCAAGACCACGCAGGAGTTCATCCTCGGCATCATCCCGACGACGTTCTTCTCGGCCTTCACCGGCGAGAGCGTGCTGCAGGTGCTCTTCATCGCCCTCCTCGTCGGCTTCGCCCTGCAGCAGATGGGCGACAAGGGGCAGCCGATCATGAACGCCGTGAAGCACCTTCAGGCGCTGGTGTTCCGCATCCTCGGCATGATCCTCTGGCTCGCCCCGATCGGCGCGTTCGGCGCGATCGCGGCGGTCGTCGGCAACACGGGCGTCGCGGCGATCTGGGCCCTGGGCACCCTGATGGTCGCCTTCTACATCACGTGCGTCGTCTTCATCGTCGGCGTCCTGGGCACCCTGCTGTACGCGGCGACCCGCGTGAACATCTTCAGCCTCGTGAAGTACCTCGCCCGCGAGTACCTGCTCATCGTCGGCACGTCGTCATCCGAGTCCGCGCTGCCGCGGCTCATCGCCAAGATGGAGCACCTCGGCGTCTCGAAGCCGGTCGTCGGCATCACCGTTCCGACCGGGTACTCGTTCAACCTCGACGGCACCGCGATCTACCTGACCATGGCGTCGCTCTTCATCGCGAGCGGCATGGGCGCTCCGATGTCGATCGGCGAGCAGATCGGGCTGCTGGTCTTCATGATCATCGCGTCGAAGGGCGCGGCCGGTGTCACCGGCGCGGGTCTGGCGACGCTCGCGGGCGGCCTGCAGGCCTACCGTCCCGATCTGGTGAACGGCGTGGGGGTGATCGTCGGCATCGACCGGTTCATGTCGGAGGGACGCGCCCTCACCAACTTCACCGGCAACGCCGTGGCCACTGTCCTGATCGGATCGTGGACGAAGGAGTTCGACGCGGCCCGGGCACGCCGCGTGCTCGCCGGCGACCTGCCGTTCGACGAGACCACCCTCTCCGGCGACGCGCACGACGGCATGTCGGCCTCCGCCGACGCCGTGGGCGTCCAGGGGCTCGAAGAGGCCGCGGTGGCCGAGGCCTCCGAGAAGGAGGAGCGGGCGCGGCGTCGCGAGGCGGTCCTCAGCCGCTGAGCACCGAGGACACGGGCCCGTCCGCCGTCAGGCGGGCGGGCCCTCGTTCGCGCCCCGGTGGCGCTCCAGCCGGCGGCGCAGCTCGGCCGGGTGGATCTCGCGGCGCGACAGGACCGCGGCCGTGAAGAAGCACAGCGCGCCGATCGCCGTCCCGAGGTTCGTCCACTCGACGCTGACGAGCTCACCGGTCGCCGGGACGACGTACGCCGCGACGGCCGAGACGCCGAACGCGACGGAGCCCAGCATGTTCAGCCCGGTGCCGTGCCACGTGCGGGCGTCGCGGTCCCACAGCCGCTCGCGGTCACGCGTGGCGACGACGGCGAGGGCGCTCGAGACGAGGAACGCGACCGAGCCCCACGCGTCGGGGCGCCAGCCGACGCCGACCGCGTCGGGACGAGCGATCGCCGCGAGCAGAGCCCCCGCGGTGGACAGGTTGAACATCAGGGTGCCGGCGAACTGGATCGCCGCCGCCCACCAGTCCGCGCGGTCCGCGCGCGCCGTGTCGCCGCGCGGCGGCCGGCGACCGCTCAGCACGAGCTGGATCAGGGCGGCGAGGGTGAAGAAGATCGAGCCGACGAAGAACGTGACGTTGGTCCAGACGGTCCCCGCCCACTCCGCGTAGAAGGGAAGCGAGCCGGCGAGGAAGCACAGCGAGCCGATCGCGAAGCCCCACGCCTCGCGCCGCAGTCGCGTGACGCGGTCAGGCGCGCGTGAAGCGCCGGTGCCCGCGTCACCGCCCGCGGCTTCTCGCCCGGTGGGTCGCCCGCTCACGCTCCGGGGTCGATCTCGCCGGACTCGATCGCCGACTCGCGCTCCTCGAGGTCGAGCTCGTCCATCTGCTGCTCGACGGACTCCATCGGGTCGAGCGTCGCGGGCGGCAGCTCCAGCTCGATGTCGTCGTCGAGCGGCACGTCGCGCTCGTCGTCGGGAATGCGCTCCCGGAAATCGCTCATCCCGCCTCCCGGGCTCAGCCGCTCTTGCGGCGGAACTCGCGCTTGGTCACGGCGCCGTGGGTGCCGTGGACAGCCGAGTCGCCGTCGAGGTGCGACTCGCCCTCGCGGTGCTGCGAGTTCTTCTTGTCGAGGGCTTCCTTGAACTTGCGCTTCATCTCATCGGATGCCGCGCCCGCCGGCTTCTCGTCGGTGCTCATGCCCCCACCCTACGCAGGCCTGCGCGCGATGTCATCGGTGATTCGCGGGCGGCCGGCTCCGGCGGGGGAGGAGCGGGCGCGACTGATAGGATCTGAAAGGTTGCCCTTGCGGCATCCGCTCAATTCAACATGAGCTCACGGAGCAGGCCGGCAGCTAGCTGGTCCCCTGTGGTGGTCTCCTCGTCGCATCGCGCCGGGTGGATTTCTACTGGTGGCCAGTGCTGGCGACATCCGCGGCCATCGCCGCGCGCCGAGATCTGCCTGTTCCTGCTCCTTCGACTGACCCTCGCTCGGCACACGGCCGCGCGAGGCTAAACAAAGAAGGAGAGACCTCTTGGAAGGTCCTGAAATCACCGCCGCCGAAGCCGTCCTCGACAACGGACGATTCGGCACCCGCACCGTCCGGTTCGAGACCGGCCGACTCGCGCAGCAGGCACAGGGTGCCGTCGCCGCGTACCTCGACGAGGAGACGATGCTCCTCTCGGCCACCAGCGCCGGCAAGCACCCGCGCGAAGGCTTCGACTTCTTCCCGCTGACCGTCGACGTCGAGGAGCGCTCGTACGCCGCCGGCAAGATCCCCGGCTCGTTCTTCCGTCGCGAGGGCCGCCCCTCGACCGAGGCGATCCTCGTCTGCCGTCTCATCGACCGTCCGCTGCGCCCGTCGTTCGTCGACGGCCTGCGCAACGAGGTCCAGATCGTCGTGACCGTGCTCTCGATCGCTCCGGGCGAGTTCTACGACGCGCTCGCGATCAACGCGGCCTCGCTCTCGACCCAGATCTCCGGCCTGCCGTTCTCGGGTCCGATCGCCGGCGTGCGCCTCGCGCTCATCCCGGGCCACGGCGAGAACGCCGACCAGTGGATCGCGTTCCCCACCGTCACCCAGCTCGAGGACGCCGTCTTCGACCTGATCGTCGCGGGCCGCGTCATCACGGACGCCGAGGGCAACGAGGATGTCGCGATCATGATGGTCGAGGCCGAGGCGACCGAGGGTTCGTGGAACCTCATCAAGGGCGGCGCGACCAAGCCGAACGAGCAGGTCGTGGCCGAGGGCCTCGAGGCCTCGAAGCCCTTCATCAAGCAGCTCGTCGCCGCGCAGAACGAGGTCGCCCGCACCTCCGCCAAGGAGGTCAAGGAGTTCCCGGTCTTCCTGCCCTACAGCCAGGAGACCTACGACTTCGTCGCCGGCCGCGCGTACGACAAGCTCGTCCCGATCTACCAGATCGCCGACAAGCAGGACCGTCAGAACGCCGACGACGAGCTGAAGGATGCCGTCAAGGCGGAGCTCCTCGCGGCCGTCGAGTCCGGCGAGCTGCAGGCTGCCGCGACCCTCGAGTTCGCGGCCGCGTACAAGTCCGTCACGAAGAAGATCGTCCGCGGCCGCATCCTCGCCGAGGGTGTCCGCATGGACGGCCGCGGTCTCGCCGACATCCGCCCGCTCGACGCCGAGGTGCAGGTCATCCCGCGCGTCCACGGCTCGGCGATCTTCCAGCGCGGCGAGACCCAGATCCTGGGCGTCACCACGCTGAACATGCTCAAGATGGAGCAGCAGATCGACTCGCTGTCGCCCGTCACGAGCAAGCGCTACATGCACCACTACAACTTCCCGCCCTACTCGACCGGTGAGACCGGCCGTGTCGGCAGCCCCAAGCGTCGCGAGATCGGGCACGGCTTCCTCGCCGAGCGCGCGCTCGTGCCGGTGCTGCCCAGCCGCGAGGAGTTCCCCTACGCGATCCGCCAGGTGTCCGAGGCCCTCGGCTCCAACGGCTCGACGTCGATGGGCTCGGTGTGCGCCTCGACCCTGTCGCTGCTCAACGCCGGTGTGCCGCTGCGCGCCCCGGTCGCAGGCATCGCGATGGGCCTGGTCTCCGACGAGGTCGACGGGCAGACGCGCTACGCCGCGCTGACCGACATCCTCGGCGCCGAGGACGCCCTCGGCGACATGGACTTCAAGGTCGCCGGCACGAGCGAGTTCGTCACGGCCATCCAGCTCGACACGAAGCTCGACGGCATCCCGTCGTCGGTGCTGACCGCCGCGCTGCAGCAGGCCCACGAGGCGCGCCTCACGATCCTCGGCGTGCTCAACGCCGCGATCGACGGCCCCGACGAGATGGCGCCCACGGCCCCGCGCGTGATCAGCGTGCAGATCCCGGTCGACAAGATCGGCGAGCTCATCGGGCCCAAGGGCAAGACGATCAACGCCATCCAGGACGAGACCGGCGCGCAGATCTCCATCGAGGAGGACGGCACCGTCTACATCGGCGCGACCGACGGCCCGTCGGCCGAGGCCGCGCGTGCGCAGGTCAACGCGATCGCCAACCCCACCAACCCGGAGGTCGGCGAGCAGTTCCTCGGAACGGTCGTGAAGATCGCCACGTTCGGTGCGTTCATCTCGCTCCTGCCCGGCAAGGACGGCCTGCTGCACGTCAGCGAGGTCCGCAAGCTCGCCGGTGGCAAGCGCGTCGAGAACGTCGAGGATGTCCTCGGCGTCGGCCAGAAGCTGCTCGTCAAGATCACCAAGATCGACGACCGCGGCAAGCTGTCGCTCGAGCCCGTGCTCGAAGAGGCCGCCGACCAGGAGGGCTCCGCTGCTTCCAGCGAGGGCCCGGGAGACGCGCCCGCCGAAGGCTGAGCCTGACATCACTGTCCGGATGCCCGTCCTCTCCTGTGCGGAGGGGGCGGGCATCCGTCGTCCGGGCGATCCCACGGCGCGACCCGTCCGCCGAACGGGGGACAGGTCGAGCGCGCACGCGCCGCGGCGTGATCAAAGCGTTATGCAATGTTTACCGACTGTACGCGCCGGTGGTCAGGGGATTGTCCGGACTGCCCTACCCTCGTAGGTACGCGCCGGGGGGTGCGGACAAGGCGATCACGATACCTCCAGAGGGAGTCGTCGTGAGGGGGTGACACATGGCTTTCTTCGGCGTTGACTCGACGCTCTCCTCATCGAGCCCCCAGATCGCCACCGAGGTGTCGCCCGGCGTGCACCCGTCGGCACCGATCCCCGTCCAGGGACCGGCTGTCGGGCAGAACGTGCGCTCGCCTCTCGGCGAGAGCGGCTTCGACGTGTTCCCGCTCATCCTCGGCGGCGCCGAGTTCGGCTGGAACGTCGACCTCGAGTCGAGCCACGACATCCTCGACACGTACGTCGAACTGGGCGGCAACGTCGTCCACACCTCCGACAGCTTCGCGGCGGGCCGCAGCGAGCACATCATCGGGCAGTGGCTGCACTCCCGCGGTCTGCGCGACGACGTCGTGCTGGCCGTGCGGGTCGGCGGGCACCCCGACAACCCCGGGCTCGGCCCGGTCAACCTCATCCGCTCGGTCGAGGCATCCCTCACCCGCCTGCGGACCGATCGCATCGACGTGCTGTACCTCGACGCCTCGACCGATTCCTCGACGGCGCTCGAGGACACCCTCGCCACGGCGGAGTGGCTGGTCGAGACGGGCAAGGTCCGCGCGCTCGGCGCGATCGGTTACACCGCCGCGCAGCTCGTCGAGGCTCGGATCTTCTCGTCGGCCGGGTTCCCGCGGATCACGGTGCTCGACGTTCCCTTCAACGTGCTGCGGAGGCACGAGTTCGACGCCGATCTGCGACTGGTCGCCGGAGCGCAGAGCATGGCAGTGACACCGTCGCACGCGCTCGAGCACGGCTTCCTCGCCGGCCGTCAGCGCACGCGCATCCGCGGTGCGCTCTCCGTGCGCGGCGCCCAGCTCGCCGCGAACCTCAACCGTCGGGGCAGCCGCACGCTGCGCGCGCTCGACGCGGTCGGCTCCGAGCTCGGCGTGCCCGATGCGGCGGTCGCCGTCGCGTGGCTGCTCGCGCAGAAGCTCGTCACCGCGCCGATCGTCAACGCGTACGCGCCCCAACACGTCGAGGAGCTCGTGCAGGGCGTCGGCGTGCGACTCAGCCGCGTCCAGCTCTCCGACATCGCGCGCGCCTCGGAGTAGTCCCCACCCGCGTCGCGCAGACGGGTCGTGACCTGTCCGTGACGTAGGGTGGAAGGCGTGTCCCGTCGGGGCACGTGACCCCCGACGGAGTGAGCTGCGTGACGCACTACATCTACCTCGTGCGGCATGGCGAGCACCAGGACGCCGAGCACGGACTGGTCGACGGGCGGCTCTCGCCGCGCGGCCGCCGCCAGGCCGCGCTGCTGGCCGACCGGCTCTCGGGCGTGCCGTTCGACGCGGTGTGGCACTCACCGCTCGAGCGGGCGAGCCAGACCGCCCAGGCGGTCAAGGAGCGCATGCCCTCGCTCGAGCCGGAACCGTCCGCGCTCCTGTTCGACTGCGTGCCGACGGGTATGACCGACGAGACGCCGTCGGCGTTCGAGCCCTTCTTCGGCTCGGTGACCGAGGCCGAGATCGAGGCCGGCGGCGCGCAGATGGCCGACGCCGTCAGCGAGTACCTGGTGCGCAAGCGCGGCGAGGTTCACGAGCTGCTCATCACCCACAACTTCGTGATCGCGTGGTTCGTGCGCGAGGTGCTGGGGGCGCCGGCCTGGCGTTGGATGACCCTCAACCAGGCGCACTGCGGCTTGACCGTCATCGCTCAGAAGCAGGGTCGCCCGTGGACGCTGCTGTCGCACAACGACATGGCGCACCTCCCCGTCGAGCTGCGCACCGGCCTGCCCGAGGTCTACCCGGTCTGACCTGCGGCGCGCTCAGAGCACCTTGCCGTACCAGCGGCTCGCATTGGGGTTGTCGTTGTACGGCTCGATGGTCGTGAAGCCGGAGCGCGCGTAGAGGACCCCGGCTGCTTCGAGCGAGTGGTGGGTGTCGAGCACGAGCTCGCGGGCGCCGAGGTCTCGCGCGCGCGCCTCGAGTCCGTCGAGCAGGAGCCGTCCCCACCCGCGGCCCCGGGTCTGCGGACGCAGGTAGAGGTGCTTCACCTCGTAGCGGGTGCCGTGGGCGCCGTGGGCGATGAGACGGATTCCTCCGCAGCCCACCGGGCGGCCCTCGTCGTCGTCCACGACGAGGAACACGCCGGCGGGCGGCACGAAGGTCGCAGGCTGCGGGAAGGTCGTCGTGTAGACGACGTCCTGTGCGACGAAGCCGGCGGTGCGGGCACGGAAGTACTCGTCCAGCAGCTCGTGCGCATCGGGGGCGTCGACGGGGGATTCGCGAAGGTCGGCCACGGTTCCAGCGTAGGCTCCCGGCGCCGTCACACGCTCCGTGCGCGGCATCCGTCGCCACTTAGGATGGACCGCATGACGACGCGCGTGGCCATCGTGGGCGGCACCGGCAAGCTCGGCGGGATCATCCGCGACGTGGTCGAGCAGGAGGACGGCTTCGAGGTCTACGCGACGCTCTCGTCGCGGTCGCAGCTCGACGAGCTCGACGGGGCCGACCTGGTCGTCGACGCGTCCGTGCCCGCCGTGTCGATCGACGTCGTCCGCGCCGCCGTGGAGCGCGGGATCAACGTGCTCGTCGGCACGTCGGGCTGGTCCGCCGAGCGGATCGCCCTCGTCCGGCCGCTCGTCGACGCCGCGGGCGTCGGCGTCGTGTTCATCCCGAACTTCTCGCTCGGATCGGTCCTCGGGTCGGCGCTCGCCGCCGCGGCGGCCCCGTTCTTCCCGTCGATCGAGATCGTCGAGGCCCACCGCGAGACGAAGATCGACTCGCCCAGCGGCACGGCCGTGCGCACCGCCGAACTGATCGCCGCGGCCCGCGCCGGCGTCGGCCCGGTCGAGTCCCCGCACGTCGACCAGCGCGCTCGCGGGCAGCAGGTGGCGAGCGTCCCGATCCACTCCCTGCGCCGTCCGGGGGTCATGGCACGGCAGGACACCATACTCGCCGGTGCGGGGGAGTCGTTGACCATCACCCACGACACCGTCGAACCGGCGCTGGCGTACGCCCCCGGCATCCGCCTCGCCCTCGCGGCGGCGCGCGACGCGACGGGCGTCACCGTGGGCCTCGACAGCTTCCTCGACATCGGCATCCGTCCGCGCGGCGCCGCCGCACCGGTTGCGGCGCCGGTCGACGAGGGCGGCGTGCCCGGACAGGTGGCGAGGACCACAGGCGCATGAGCGCGCGCCTCGGCGTCGCCGTCATGGCGGTGCTCCTCGCGCTGTACATCGCGCTCGTCGGTCAGCGCGCGTGGCTGCTGCTCACGAGCGGCGACGCCGTCGGCGTCCTGATGGGCGTCGTGCTCGTCGTCCTTCCGCTGATCGCGACGTGGGCCGTCGGTCGCGAGCTCTGGTTCGGCGTGCGCGCCGAGCAGCTCGGTCGCCGGCTCGGGGAGGAGGGACGGCTGCCCGACGAGCAGGTGGCGGTGCGGCCGAGCGGTCGCGTGGTGCGCGCCGATGCGGACGCCGTGTTCCCCGCCTACCGGGCCGACGTCGAGGAGCACCCCGACGACTGGCGCGCCTGGTACCGCCTCGGGCTCGCCTACGACGCGTCCGGCGACAGGCGCCGTGCGCGCGAGGCCGTGCGGAAGGCGATCGGGCTCGAGAGCGCCGAGCGCCGCCGCTGAGGTCAGGCTCGCGCGCCGACGGGGGTCTCGCCCGCTGCGGGCACGGCCGCGGCGACGGCGTCCTCGACGGTCGGGTGGAGGAACGAGAATCCGGATGCCTCGAGCACGGCCGGCTCGACGTGGGCGTCGGTCGTCAGCACGGCCTCGGTCGCGTCCTCGCCGAGCGCGAGCTTCATCGCCCACACGGGCGCCCGCACCAGGAACGGCCGGTTGAGCCGCACCGCGAGCGCGAAGCCGAGGTCGTTCGCCGTCGCGCGCGTCGGGCCCGTGAGGTTGACCGGGCCGTCGAGCCCCTTGTCGATGACATGGCGGATCGCCCGCACCTCGTCGTCCAGCGTGATCCACGGCCAGACCTGGGTTCCGCGACCGATGGGTCCGCTCACGCCGAGCTTCGTCAGCAGCAGAAGGGGTTTCAGAACGCCCTGCGCGTGGATGATCGGCGCGGTCCGCAGCAGCGCGACGCGCGCGTGCTCGCCGGACGCGCGAGCAGCCGCCTCCCACTCCCCGCACAGGTCGGCGAGGAACGTCTCGCCCCGCCGTGACGTCTCGTCGAGGCGCTTGCGGGGCGCCGAGCCGTAATACCCCACCGCCGACGCGGAGACGAAAGCCGGGGCATCCGTCCCGAGCTCGCGCACCGCGCGGGCGATCGCCTGCGTCGGCGTGATGCGCGACCACAAGAGCGTGCTCTTGTAGTGCTCGGTCCACGGGAACCGGCCGATGCTGGCCCCGTTGAGTCCAACGACGGCGTCGGCGCCGGCGAGGACCGCCGGGTCGAGGGGAGTCGCGTCGGTGAGCCACTCCACCTCGTCCGGCGCCTCGGGCGGTCGGCGGACGAGCGTCGTGACCGTCACTCCGTCCGCGCGCAGGCTCTCGACGAGCGCCGAGCCGATGAGCCCGGACGCCCCGGCGACGACGACCCGGCGCGTGCCGGGACGTGCTGTGTCGGGGTCAGGCAAGCGTCGCCTCGATGGTGATCTCCACGCCCGCGAGCGCCTGAGAGACGGGGCAGCCGGCCTTCGCCGCCTGCGCGAGGCGCTCGAACTCCTCGGGGTCGAGGCCGGGCACGACCGCGTTGACGTTCAGGTGGCTGCCGGTGATGCCCGTGCCGGGCTTGAAGGTCACCGACGCCGTGGTGTCGATCGACTCCGGCGGGGTGCCGTTCTCGGCGAGCGCGAGCGAGAACGCCATGCTGAAGCAGGACGAGTGCGCCGCGGCGATGAGCTCCTCGGGCGTCGTGACCGAGGTCGAGCCCTCGCTGCGCGCCTTCCAGTTGACGTCGAACGTGCCGAGGCCGGACGACACGAAGGTCACCTCGCCGGAGCCGTCGAACAGGCCGCCCTGCCAGGCGGTGGTGGCTTCGCTCGTGACGGTCATGGGGCCCTCCGTTTCGCCGCGCCCGCGTTCCGGGCGTCTCGCGGTCAGCCTAACCGCGAGGCGTGCCGCCGCGCGACGGTCAGGCTGCGGCGGGGCGCGCGCGGCCGATCAGGCCGAGACGCTGCAGCAGGAGGTACAGCTGACAGCCGAGGCAGAGTCCGAACACGGCGTTGAGGAACGCGGCGATGAACGCCATCATCGCGGCGATCGTGAGAGCCCACGGGACGCCGAACAGCTGGAGAAGCAGTCCCATCGTGGCCACGATGAGGCCGACACCCTGTGCGAAGCGGGGAGGGCGGGGGTCCTCGAGCTCGCTGGGGGGACTCAGGCGCGGCGCGACCGCCGAGCGGTAGAGGACCGCCCACGGCGCGGTGCGCGGCGAGAGTACGCCCCACAGGAAGAGCAGGGCGATCGTGAGGAGGAGCAGGAACGCGGGATCGAGGACCCGCGCGGCGACCGACGCGTAGGTGATCGCCCAGCCGAGGGGGACGAAGCTCTCATCGGCGAGGGGCTGATATGCGAACCACCCGAAGGCGGCCTCGGCGTCGCCCGCCGAGACATGTGCGGTCGAGAGGCCCGTCAGACCCAGGAACACGTCGATGAGCAGCAGGAGCGCGGTGACGCCGGCGACGAAGCGCGGACCGCGCGGGTCGATGCCGCGCGGTGCCGGGGCATCCGCTCTTTCAGACATGCGCGCCGTCCGAGGTGAGCCTGTTCAGCTCGAGCTCGAGCACCTCGCGGCTCGGCGCGCCGCCGAACCGCGTGCGGATCGCGCCGTGCCGGTCGAGCACCAGAGTGGTCGGCGTCTGCAGCACGTTGAAGTGCCTGGCGATGTCGGGCCGGTGCGTGAGGTCGACGTCGAGGTGTCGCACGCCCTCGTGGGAGTCGGCGATCGATGAGAGGGTGCGGTGGACGCCCGGGCAGCGGGCGCATAGCTCGGTGCTGAACTGCAGCAGCGTCGCGACCTCGCCCAGCCCGTCGGCGCCGAGCCGGTGCGGCTCGACGACCTCGTGCGCGATGTGCCGCTGCGGGCGGCTCTCGCGCCACCGCAGGAAGACGCCGACGGCCACCGTCAGCGCGAGCAGCGCGGCGATGGTGACGAAGACGGCCAGCAGGTCCACAACTGATCAGGGTAATCCTGTTCACCTGAATGGAGTCCGGATGCCGCGAATATGACGCTCCGCTCGTAACCGGCCCTCGTGGGGGAGGGCGCGGGTATCGTGGCAGCCGTGACGACGGCGATCCCCACCCCCTACGAGGACCTCCTGCGAGACGTGCTGGAGACCGGCACGCACAAGGACGATCGCACGGGGACCGGCACGACGAGCGCCTTCGGCCGGCAGATCCGCTTCGACCTCTCGCAGGGCTTCCCGCTGATCACGACCAAGCGCGTGCACTTCAAGTCGATCGCGTACGAGCTGCTCTGGTTCCTGCGCGGCGAGTCGAACGTGCGCTGGCTGCAGGAGAACGGCGTCACGATCTGGGACGAGTGGGCCGACGCCGACGGCGAGCTCGGGCCGGTCTACGGCGTGCAGTGGCGGTCCTGGCCGACCCCCTCCGGTGCGCACATCGATCAGATCTCGCAGGTCATCGACCAGATCCGCTCCAACCCCGACTCGCGCCGCCTGCTCGTCTCGGCGTGGAACCCCGCCGACATCCCCGACATGGCGCTCGCCCCCTGCCACGCGATGTTCCAGTTCTACGTCGCCGACGGACGCCTGTCGTGCCAGCTCTACCAGCGCAGCGCCGACCTGTTCCTCGGCGTCCCGTTCAACATCGCCTCGTATGCCCTGCTGACGCTGATGGTCGCCCAGCAGACGGGCCTCGAGCCCGGCGAGTTCGTCTGGACCGGCGGCGACTGCCACATCTACGACAACCACGTCGAGCAGGTGCGGGAGCAGCTGACCCGCGAGCCCTACCCGTACCCGACCTTCCGCTTCGCGCGCACGCCGGACTCGATCTTCGACTACGCATACGACGACTTCGTCATCGAGGACTACCAGCACCACCCGGCGATCCGCGGGGCGGTCGCGGTATGACGGCACGCATCGGCCTGGTCTGGGCCGAGGCGCGCGGCGGCGTGATCGGCGCCGACGGCGGCATGCCGTGGCACGTCCCCGAAGACCTGGCGCACTTCAAGGCCGTCACGATCGGCGCGCCCGTGATCATGGGGCGCCGTACGTGGGAGTCGTTCCCCGACCGCTTCCGCCCGCTGCCCGGACGTCGCAACATCGTCATCACCCGCAACGACGACTGGGCGGCCGACGGCGCCGAGCGGGCGGCGTCGCTCGACGCGGCGCTCGCGCTGGCGACGGATGCCTCGTCCCCGGCCGCGCCGGAACGGGTCTGGATCATCGGCGGCGGCGCGCTGTTCCGCGAGGGCATCGGCCTCGCCGACCGGCTCGAGGTGACCGAGCTCGACGTGCGCGTCGACGGCGACACGTTCGCACCCGACCGCTCGGACTGGCGCATCGCGGCGGTCGAACCCGCCGAGGGGTGGAGCACGTCGAGCAGCGGCATCCGCTACCGATTCCTCACTCTCGTGCCCGCGTCCTAGGCTGGCGCGCATGGCGAAGACGGCACTCATCACCGGCGCGAGCTCGGGCCTCGGAGCCGAGTACGCCCGCCAGCTCGCCGCGCAGGGCGCCGACCTCGTGCTGGTCGCCCGCGACCGCGACGCGCTCGAGCAGCTCGCCCGCGGCCTGCGCGCGCGCAACCGCGTGCGCATCGAGGTGCTGCCGGCAGACCTGCTCAAGCCGCGCCAGCGCGAGAAGGTCGAGCGGCGTCTCGCCGACCCGGAGCACCCCGTCGAGCTCCTCGTCAACAATGCCGGGTTCGGCCTGCCCCTCGCCTTCGACAAGAACGACATCGACGACGAGGTGCGCCACCTCGATCTGCACGTCGAGGTGCCGATGCGCCTCACCCATGCCGCCCTCGGGCCGATGCTGGCGCGCGGTCGCGGCCGCATCATCAACGTCGCGTCGGTGGCGGGATTCACACCGCGCTCCACCTACGGCGCGTGCAAGGGCTGGCTCATCAGCTTCAGCCGCTGGGCGAACGGCGCCTACGCCGACCGGGGGGTGACCGTCACCGCCGCCTGTCCCGGCTTCACACACACCAACTTCCACGAGCGCGCGGGCCTGCCGCCGGGTGAGGAGGGAGTGCCGGACTGGATGTGGCTCGACGCGCGCACCGTCGTCGCGGAGTCCCTGCGCGACGCGGCCCGCGGCAAGGCGGTATCGGTTCCGTCGGCGAAGTACAGGCTGCTGGTCGCCCTGACCCGGCTCGCACCGTCCCGGCTGGTCGCGCGGGCCGCCGCCACGGGGCGCTGACCGCGCGGCGCAGGACGCGGCATCCCGATAACCTGAGTCCATGACGCATTCGGGCAACCCCTTCGGTCAGGTGCTCGTCGCGCTCGTCACCCCCATGACGGCCGACGGCGAAGTCGACTGGCCCGCCGTCGAGAAGCACATCGACGACGTCATCACCGCGGGCGCCGACGGCATCGTCGTCACCGGCACCACGGGCGAGACGTCGACGCTCACCGACGGCGAGAAGATCCGGCTGGTCGAGATCGGCAAGGACGTCTCGGCCGGTCGCGCGAAGATCATCACGGGCGGCGGATCCAACGAGACGGCGCACGCGATCGAGCTCTACAAGGCGAGCGAGAAGGCCGGCGCCGACGGCATCATGATCGTCACGCCGTACTACAACAAGCCGACCCAGGCAGGGATCCTGACGCACTTCCGCCTCGTCGCCGACGCCACCGACCTGCCGGTGATCCTCTACGACATCCCCGGTCGCACCGGGGTTCCGATCCGCTACGAGACGATCCTGCGTCTCGCGAAGCACCCGAACATCCTCGCGATCAAAGACGCCAAGGGCGACTTCAGCGAGGTCAGCCGCGTGCTGAACCAGACCGACCTGCTGTACTTCTCGGGCGACGACGCCAACGTGCTTCCCCACCTCGCGATCGGCGCGACCGGGCTCATCGGCGTGACGGCCAACATCGCCCCCGCGCCGTACCGGGCGATCGTGGACGCCGTGAACGCCGGCGACCTCACGACGGCCACGGCCGCGCATCGTCAGCTCGAGCCGCTCGTGCGCGCAGTGATGACGCACGTGCCCGGCACAGTGTCGGCCAAGTACATCCTCCACGGCCTGGGTCGCATCGGCAGCCCGCGCGTGCGCCTGCCCCTGGTCGGCCCCGAAGAGTGGGAGGCCGCGAAGATCGAGGACGAGCTCGCGCTCGTCACGGGCGTCCCCGGAGCCGACTTCTCCAACTTCCGCCCCGACCGCAACGCCGCCGCCGGCGGCGCTCTGCCGAAGGTGTCGGGCACCACGAGATGACAACGCGCGCCGTTGCGCCCGCACCCGGGCGGCGGCGTCACGAGCGAACGGATGCCGCGGCATCCCGAGGAGGCTGACCATGCCCATCACCCCGTTCGACCCGCCCGCCCTCGAGCCGGGCACCCTGCGGGTGACCCCGCTCGGCGGTCTCGGCGAAGTCGGCCGCAACATGACCGTATTCGAGTACGGCGGGAAGCTGCTGATCGTGGACTGCGGTGTGCTGTTCCCCGAGGAGCACCAGCCGGGGGTCGACCTGATCCTCCCCGACTTCGAGCCGATCAAGGGTCGCCTCGATGACATCGTCGGCGTCATGCTCACGCACGGGCACGAGGACCACATCGGTGCGGTGCCGTACCTCCTCAAGCTCAAGTCCGACATTCCGATCGTCGGCTCGGGGCTCACGCTGGCCCTCATCGAGGCGAAGCTCAAGGAGCACCGCATCAAGCCGTACAGCCTCACGGTGACCGAGGGGCAGCGCGAGAACCTCGGTCCGTTCGAACTCGAGTTCATCGCGGTGAACCACTCGATCCCCGACGCGCTGGCCGTCGCGATCCGCACCCCGGCCGGCATGGTGCTGGCCACCGGCGACTTCAAGATGGATCAGCTCCCGCTCGACGGACGCCTCACCGACCTGCGGGCCTTCGCCCGTCTCGGAGAGGAAGGCGTCGACCTCTTCCTCGTCGACTCGACGAACGCCGACGTCCCGGGCTTCACGACTCCGGAGCGCTCGATCGGCCCGGTGCTCGACCAGGTGATCGGCAAGGCTCCCCGTCGTGTGATCGTGGCCAGCTTCTCGAGTCATGTGCACCGCGTGCAGCAGGTGCTGGATGCCGCGGCCGCCCACGGGCGCCGCGTGGCGCTGCTCGGCCGCAGCATGCTGCGCAACATGACGATCGCCGAGGACCTCGGCTACCTCAACGTGCCCGAGAACGTCCTCATCGACTACAAGAAGGCGCGGGATCTGCCCGACGACCGGATCGTGTACATGTCGACGGGTTCGCAGGGCGAGCCGATGGCCGTGCTCAGCCGCATGGCCAACCTCGACCACGCGATCGAGCCCGGCCCCGGCGACACGGTCATCCTTGCCTCGAGCCTCATCCCCGGCAACGAGAACGCCGTCTACCGCGTGATCGACGGCCTCACCAAGCTCGGTGCGAACGTCGTGCACAAGGGGAACGCGAAGGTTCATGTCTCGGGTCACGCAGCCGCGGGCGAGCTCCTCTACTGCTACAACATCCTCAAGCCGAAGAACGTGCTGCCGGTCCACGGCGAGTACCGGCACCTGATGGCGAACGCGCGGCTCGCCCAGGACACCGGCATCGATCCCGAACGCACGATCCTGGCCGAGAACGGCACGGTCATCGACCTCGAAGACGGCGACGCGCAGGTGGTCGGCCAGCTCGACCTCGGCTTCGTCTACGTCGACGGCTCGACGGTGGGCGAGATCACCGACGCCGACCTCAAGGACCGCCGGATCCTCGGCGAGGAGGGGTTCATCTCGGTGATCGTCGTCGTCGACGCGTCCACGGGGAACATCATCTCCGGCCCGGAGATCCACGCGCGCGGCTTCGCCGAGGACGACAAGGTCTTCGAGGACGTCAAGCCCAAGATCGCCGCCGCGCTCGCCGAGGCCGCGAGGTCCGGTGTGCGCGACCAGCATGCGCTCTCGCAGATCGTCCGCCGCACGATCGGGCGCTGGGTGAACCAGTCCCTGCGCCGCCGGCCGATGATCGTGCCGCTCGTCATCGAGGCGTGAGGATCAGGCGCCGACGTCGTCGGCGCCTCGACGGCGCTGTCGTGGTCGGCGGAGGGGGATGGCACACTCCCATGTCGGGGACGGGGCATCCGCCCGTCGTCGTTAGACTCGCCGCATGCCCGCAGCCTTCCGTGTTCGCGACGCCACGCAGGCGGACGGCGCGTTCCTGGGCGACATGGTGGTCGAGGCCGCGAACTGGCGGCCGGGCGCCGCGCGGCCCAAGCATCAGCTGATCGCCGGGTCCGAGCACAGCCGGTACGTCTCGGGGTGGAAGCAGCCCGGCGACGCCGGCTTCGTCGCGGAGGACGCGCACGGCCAGCCGATCGGGGCCGCGTGGTACCGGATGCTGCCGCGCACCGACCCGGGTTTCGGCTACATCGGCACGGGGGTGCCCGAGCTGATCATCGGCGTCCGGCCGATCTGGCGTGCGCACGGCGTCGGCCGCGCGCTGCTGCAGCGGCTGTGCGACCACGCCCGCTCGCAGGGCTTCGCGCGGATCAGCCTGAGCGTCGAGCGGGGCAACTTCGCCGCCACGCTGTACCGCAGCGAGGGCTTCGCCGTCGTCGAGGCGGGCCACGGGCGCGACACGATGGTCAAGCGCCTGCGCTGAGCAAGCGGTCCGCTGCGCCGCGTGGTTCCGGGGAAAAGTCGGCGGTCCGGCTTACCGTGGGGGAATGGCCAGGAGCACCAGTCCGACCAAGGGCGGTCGCGCGCCTTCGCGCACCGCGTCTTCGTCGCGCGCCAAGAAGCCGGAACCGGCACCCAAGAAGTACGTCGGCGAGTCCGACCGGCCGCCGGTGATCGTGCGGGCCTGGCTCGGCCTCGCCCATGCGACCGGCGGTCTGTTCCGCGCCTTCGGGCCCGAGACGCTCGAGAAGGAGCAGCGCCGCGACGGGTTCCCCTTCCTGCTGGTGCTGCTCGCGATCGCCGGCGCCGTCAACGAGTGGTTCTTCATCGGCAGCCCGGTGGCCGCCAACATCAGCGCCTACACGGTCGGCGGCCTCATCGGGCGCGAGGCGTTCATCCTGCCCGTGCTGCTGCTCCTGCTGGCCGGCTGGATGTTCCGGCATCCGTCGTCGGTCCACGACAACGGGCGGATCGGCATCGGCTTCGGGCTGCTCGTGCTCACGATCGCCGGCTTCTGCCACGTCGCGGGCGGTCGTCCGCAGCCCAACGAGGGTCTGCCCGAGCTCAGCAAGGCCGGCGGGCTCTTCGGCTGGATGATCGGCGAGCCCCTGGCGCTCGTGCTGACGAACGTGGGCGCCTATGTCGCTCTCGCACTGCTGGCCGTCCTCAGCGTGCTCATCATCACCAAGACCCCTCCCAACCGCATCGGCCGCCGGCTCGGCGAGCTGTACGCGTGGATGTTCGGCGCCGAACCGCGGCCCGAGCACAGCGCAGCGGATGCCGCGGCATCCGCCGACTCCGACGACGACGCGGACCCGGCCCTGCCGTGGTGGCGACGGAACAAGACCGGTCGCGAGGAGGATCCCGACGGGGGACTCGCCTCGGACGACCTGACGGCGCTGCTCCCGCCGGGAGCGGTGCAGGGCGGGTTCGATCAGGTGCTCGAGCCGCCGACGGTGCCGGCGGCCGTGGCAGCGGACGCGCTCACCGAGGTCATCGATCCCTCGGTGCTCTCCGCCGCGAAGGCTTCGACCGCCGGCGGCACCTCGCTGCGCGACGACAGCGACGACGCGACGGGCGACGACTTCCTTCCCGGGCTCTCGGGGATCGGCTCCGACCTGTCGCCGTCGGCGCCCGCAGCGCCCTACCGCCTGCCGTCGGTCAACGCCCTCGCGCAGGGAACCCCGCACGTCGCGCGGTCGCAGGCCAACGACGACACCGTGAAGGCGATCACCAGCGTGCTCGACCAGTTCTCGGTCGACGCCCGCGTGACCGGGTTCTCGCGCGGACCGACCGTGACGCAGTACGAGATCTCGCTCGGGCCCGGGGTCAAGGTCGAGCGCATCACGGCGCTCACGAACAACATCGCCTACGCCGTCGCCTCCAACGAGGTCCGCATCCTCGCGCCCATCCCGGGCAAGAGCGCGATCGGCGTCGAGATCCCGAACACCGACCGCGAGATCGTCACGCTCGGCGACGTGCTGCGCTCGCAGAACGCCCAGCAGTCGACCCACCCCATGACGATCGGCGTCGGCAAGGACGTCGGGGGCGGGTACGTGGTGGCGAACCTCGCGAAGATGCCGCACCTCCTGGTGGCGGGCTCCACCGGCTCGGGCAAGTCGAGCTTCGTCAACTCGATGATCACGAGCCTCCTCATGCGCGCCAAGCCCGCCGATGTGCGCATGGTGCTGATCGACCCGAAGCGCGTCGAGCTCACCTCCTACGCCGGCGTGCCGCACCTCATCACGCCCATCATCACGAACCCGAAGAAGGCCGCCGAGGCGCTCCAGTGGGTCGTGAAGGAGATGGACATGCGGTACGACGACCTCGCGTCGTTCGGCTTCCGCCACATCGACGACTTCAACCGTGCCGTCGTCGCCGACGAGGTGAAGCTCCCGGCCGGCAGCGAGCGCGTCCTCAAGCCCTACCCGTACCTCCTTGTCGTGGTCGACGAGCTCGCCGACCTGATGATGGTCGCGCCGCGCGACGTCGAGGACTCGATCGTCCGCATCACCCAGCTCGCCCGCGCCTCCGGCATCCATCTGGTCCTGGCGACCCAGCGTCCGTCCGTCGACGTCGTGACCGGTCTCATCAAGGCCAACGTGCCGTCTCGTCTCGCCTTCGCGGTGACGAGCGTGACCGACTCGCGCGTCATCCTCGATCAGCCCGGTGCCGACCGCCTGATCGGTCAGGGCGACGGGCTGTTCCTGCCGATGGGCGCCTCCAAGGCGCTGCGCGTGCAGGGCGCGTGGGTGAGTGAGCAGGAGATCGAGAAGGTCGTGAAGCACGTCACGGCCCAGGCGCGGCCCGAGTACCGCGCCGACGTGGCGGTCGCCGCCGAGAAGAAGGAGATCGACGCCGACATCGGAGACGACCTCGAGCTGCTGCTCGCGGCGACCGAGCTCGTCGTCTCCACGCAGTTCGGATCGACATCCATGCTGCAGCGCAAGCTCCGCGTCGGGTTCGCCAAGGCCGGTCGCCTCATGGACCTGCTCGAGTCGCGCGAGATCGTCGGCCCCTCCGAGGGCTCGAAGGCGCGTGACGTGCTGGTGACGGTCGAGCAGCTTCCGACCATCCTCGCCAAGCTGCGCGGCGAAGACGTCCCCGGCGAGTCTGCGCCGGCGTCCGACGCATACGGGTCCGACGCGGTGTCGTCGCAGTTCGACGGCTACCCCGTCGTCGAGAGCGAGGGCGACGAGGACGCGTGGGGCCTCACCGGCCGCGACTGAGCGCGGCCCGGCGATAGGCTCGGCGCATGGCGATCCCGAGGCAGCTCCCGAACGCGATCACGATCGTGCGCATCCTCTGCGCACCCGTCTTCCTGTGGATGCTGCTCGCCGACGGCGGCGCCGACGGACCGCTGCGTTGGGGGGCCGCGGTGCTGTTCATCGTCGCCATCGCGACCGACGGCATCGACGGCTACCTCGCTCGCAGATACGAGATCGTCACCGATCTCGGCAAGCTCCTCGACCCGATCGCCGACAAGGTGCTCACCGGGTTCGCTTTCATCGGCCTGTCGATCCTCGGCGAACTCGACTGGTGGATCACGGTCCTCGTGCTCGTCCGCGAGATCGGCATCACGATCCACCGTCTCATCGTCGCGAGCGACCACGTCGTGGCGGCGGCGTGGATGGGCAAGCTGAAGACCCTCGCGCAGGGCATCGCCCTGTCGCTGGCGCTCCTGCCGCTGTGGACGGTCGTGGGCGACTGGATCTTCTGGGTCAACGGCGTCGCCATGACCATCGCCGTGATCCTCACCGTGGCGAGCGGAATCGACTACGTCGTCACCGAGGCCCGCGGCGCGCGCAGGGCGAAGGGCGCCGCGTGACGCTCTCCGCCGACGTGCTGGAGGCCCTCGGGCGGCGCGGCTGGACCGTCGGGGTGGCCGAGTCCCTGACCGGCGGACTGGTCGCGGCGACCCTCGTCGACGTCCCCGGTGCCTCGGCGGTGTTCCGCGGGGGAGTGATCGCCTACGCGACCGACGTCAAACGCAGCGTGCTGGGCGTGGACGCCGACCTCCTTGCCTCGACGGGCGCCGTCGACCCCGGCGTCGCGACACAGATGGCCGAGGGCGTCCGCACCCTGCTCGGCGCTGACGTCGGCATCGCCACCACGGGTGTCGCCGGCCCCGACCCGCAGGACGGCAAGCCGGTCGGAACGGCGTGCATCGCGGTCGTCACCCCCGAGGGCGAGTCCTCGTCGATCGGATCGTTCCCGGGCGATCGCGCGGAGATCCGATCGGCCGTCGCCGTAGCCGCGCTGGAGGCGTGCCTCGCCGCGCTGTGACCGCGGCATCCGATCGATTCCGCCCGCCCGGGAACACGCGGTGTTTCTTCTCGGTTACATTCGGTGATTCCCACCCATTCCCCAGTTCGCGGGATTAGATTGGCATCATCCGGTGCGGTACTCTCATACACCCGGACAGCGGAATCAGAAGTGAGGAGGGGGCCCACAATGATCCTGGTACGTCAAGAGATCGGTGAAGTGCTTCGCGATTTCCGCCAGCAGAAGGGTCGTACCCTCCGGCAGGTCGCCAGCCGCGCGAGCGTGGCGCTCGGCTACCTCAGCGAGGTCGAGCGGGGGCAGAAGGAAGCGTCGAGCGAGATCCTCGCGTCGGTCGCGGAAGCCCTCGATGTGCCCATCTCGACGATCATGCGCGAGGTCGGCGATCGCATCTCGGTCCTCGAGGGTCTGCAGACCTTCCCCGACGTCGTCCCCGACGAGCTCGTCGCCGCCGTCGACGCCGAACTGTCGCTGCGCTGAGCGCGCACCCTTCCGGAATCCGCACACGCATGAGGCGCAGTGAGTTCGAGCGCGCCGTGCGCGATGAGTTCGGAACGTACGGCAGCTCGCTGATCAGCGACCTCGTCCTCACCCGAGCCGGCGGGCTCACCGCCGATCAGGCTCTGAACGCCGGATATTCGCCGCGCGACGTCTGGCTCGCCCTGTGCGAAGAGATGGATGTTCCCGGCGAGCGGCGCTACGGCGTCGGCCGGCTCGAACCCAAGCGCTGAACCCGTCGCACGCCCGCCGCTGCGCGGCGTGTCGTCGAACGTCTGTTCGATACCCGCGTAGGCTCCCGCACAGCAGGTGTCGAGAGCGTGTCTTTCCACGGTCGGAGAGGAGCGAAGACGGAATGTCGGAGCCCACCCCTAGCGTGAACCACGTCGAACGACACCTCACGCCTTGTCGCAGCATCCGTCCCACCGGGGTCGGAGCGCGACAGCCTACAGGCGACGGAACGCGAGCATAAGGAGCACGCCATGCCCTCAGCAGTTGACCGCGAGAAGGCCCTCGAGTCGGCCCTCGCCCAGATCGACCGGCAGTTCGGAAAGGGCTCGGTCATGCGGCTCGGCAGCGACGAGCGCGCTCCCGTCGAGGTCGTGCCCACCGGGTCGATCGCGCTCGACGTCGCCCTCGGTATCGGCGGACTCCCGCGCGGCCGCATCATTGAGATCTACGGTCCTGAGTCGTCGGGTAAGACGACCCTGACGCTCCACGCGATCGCGAACGTGCAGCGCGCGGGCGGCATCGCCGCGTTCATCGACGCCGAGCACGCGCTCGACCCCGACTATGCGCAGAAGCTGGGCGTCGACATCGACTCGCTGCTGGTGTCGCAGCCTGACACGGGTGAGCAGGCGCTCGAGATCGCCGACATGCTCGTGCGCTCCGGCGCGATCGACCTCGTCGTGATCGACTCGGTCGCCGCGCTCGTTCCCAAGGCCGAGATCGAAGGCGAGATGGGCGACTCGCACGTCGGTCTGCAGGCTCGCCTCATGTCGCAGGCCCTCCGCAAGCTCACGGGTGGTCTCAACCAGACCAACACCACGATGATCTTCATCAACCAGCTGCGCGAGAAGATCGGCGTCTTCTTCGGCTCGCCCGAGACCACGGCCGGCGGCAAGGCGCTGAAGTTCTACGCGTCGGTCCGGCTCGACATCCGCCGCATCGAAACGCTGAAGGACGGCACCGACGCGGTGGGCAACCGCACGCGCGTCAAGGTCGTGAAGAACAAGATGGCGCCGCCCTTCAAGCAGGCCGAGTTCGACATCCTGTACGGCGTCGGCATCTCGCGCGAAGGAAGCCTCATCGACTTCGGCGTCGAGCACGCCATCGTGAAGAAGTCCGGTGCCTGGTACACCTACGACGGCGAGCAGCTCGGGCAGGGCAAGGAGAACGCGCGCAACTTCCTCATCAAGAACGAAGACGTCGCGGCCGAGATCGAGTCGAAGATCAAGGCGAAGCTCGGTATCGGACAGCCCAAGGTCGTCGAGGCGCCAGCCGACGATCTGGCCGCGCGCCGTCCGGCATGAGTGACGGGAACGGGGGCGAGCGGGAGAAGCTCGCCCCCGTGATCCCTCTGTTCGGCGGACCGGCCCCTCAGCGGCCGCAGACACGGCGCCCCGAAGGCGGAGATGGCGCCGGTGCGGTCGTGTCCGACAGTGCGGACGCGGGCGGGAGCGGGAGTGGCGACGAAAGCCCGTGCGAGGGCACCCCGGCGCAGGGGAGCGCCGGTCCCTCCGACGAGAGCGACGGCGACGGCGCCGAAACCTCGTGGCACCCGACCTGGGCGGCCGATCGCCCTGCGAGCGCTGACGACGATCCCGACCGTGCGGTGCGCGTCGACGCGGCCGAGAAGGCACTGCTCAAGAAGCTTCGCACCAGATCGCTGTCCGTGTCGGAGGCTCGGTCGGTGCTGCGCGAGCACGAGCTCGACGCCGCCGCCACCGACCAGGTACTCGCCTCGCTCGAGGACTACGGGTACCTCGACGACGCGGCGCTCGCCGAACAGCTCGTTCACGCCGGCGTGGAGCGCAAAGGGCAGGGGCGACAGGTCATCGCTCAGACGATGGCCAAGCGCGGCATCCCACGCGATGTCGCCGACGCGGCGATCGCGGCCCTTCCCGACGACGACCTCGAGCGTGCGCTCGAATTCGCGCGCACGAAGGCCCGTTCACTCGGCAGCCTCGATCGCGACACGGCTCTGCGCCGCCTCACGGGTCAGCTCGCCCGTCGCGGCTACGGCGGCTCGGTCGCCTCCCGGGCTGCGCGCGCCGCGCTGGACGAGTCGCCGGGCCACTCGAGTGGAGTCGGGTTCCGCTGACGCCCCGGGCCGGCGTCACATTCGCGGCTCGTAGAATGGCACCCATCATGACCACCCCGTCCCACACCCCGACGCACATCGCGCCCTCCGAGGCCGCGCGTGGCGTCGACGGCCACGCTCGCACCTACGAGGTGCGCACCTTCGGCTGTCAGATGAAC
Organism: Microbacterium sp. HJ5; assembly: GCF_054824025.1. Taxonomy (NCBI): domain Bacteria; kingdom Bacillati; phylum Actinomycetota; class Actinomycetes; order Micrococcales; family Microbacteriaceae; genus Microbacterium; species Microbacterium sp. HJ5. The sequence goes on along the minus strand of NZ_JSYE01000015.1, from coordinate 57,797 downwards.
GTCCACGACTCCGAGCGACTGTCCGGGTCGCTCGAAAGCGCCGGCTACGTCCGCGCCGAGGCCGGCGAAGAGGCCGACGTCGTCGTGATCAACACGTGCGCCGTCCGCGACAACGCCGCGGGCAAGCTCTACGGCACGCTGGGTCATCTCAAGTCCCGCAAGGACAAGCACGAGGGCATGCAGATCGCCGTCGGCGGATGCCTCGCGCAGATGGACAAAGACACCGTCCAGCAGAAGGCACCCTGGGTCGACGTCGTCTTCGGCACGCACAACATGGGCTCGCTTCCGAGCCTCCTCGAGCGCGCCCGGCACAACGGCGAGGCCGAGCTCGAGATCCTCGAGTCCCTCGAGATCTTCCCGTCGACCCTTCCCACCAAGCGGGACAGCGTCTACAGCGGCTGGGTGTCGATCTCGGTCGGATGCAACAACACGTGCACGTTCTGCATCGTGCCGAGCCTCCGCGGCAAAGAGAAGGACCGCCGCCCCGGTGACATCCTGAACGAGATCCGCCTCCTCGTCGAGGACGGCGCGATGGAGGTGACGCTCCTCGGGCAGAACGTCAACTCGTACGGTGTCGAGTTCGGCGACCGGCAGGCGTTCGGCAAGCTGCTGCGCGCCGCCGGAGAGATCCCCGGCCTCGAGCGCATCCGCTTCACCAGCCCGCATCCCGCCGCCTTCACCGACGATGTGATCGACGCGATGGCGCAGACGCCTGCGGTCATGCCGCAGCTGCACATGCCCCTGCAGTCGGGCAGCGATCGCATCCTCAAGGCGATGCGCCGCTCCTACCGCAGCGAGAAGTTCCTCGGCATCCTCGACCGCGTCCGCGCCCAGATCCCTCACGCCGCGATCTCCACCGACATCATCGTCGGGTTCCCGGGCGAGACCGACGAGGACTTCGAAGACACCATGCGCGTGGTCGAGCAGGCCCGCTTCGCGAGCGCCTTCACGTTCCAGTACTCGATCCGCGAGGGCACTCCCGCTGCGACGATGCCCGACCAGGTGCCGAAGGCTGTCGTGCAGGAGCGCTACGAGCGCCTCATCGCCCTGCAGGAGCGGATCTCGCTCGAGGAGAATCAGAAGCAGCTCGGGCGAGAGGTGCACGTGCTCGTGTCGACCGGCGAGGGCAAGAAGGACGCCGAGACGCACCGCCTCACCGGCCGGGCCGAAGACAATCGCCTCGTGCATTTCGAGGTGCCCGGTGGCTCCGACCTGCCGAGGCCCGGAGACATCGTCTCGGCGGTCGTGACGCACGCGGCGCCGTTCCACCTCCTCGCCGACAGCCTCGACGGAGCGCCGCTGCGCATCCGCCGCACGCGCTCCGGCGACGCGTGGGACCGCACGCAGGCGGAGTCCTGCGGCGTCCCCGCCCCCGCGGGCCAGGCGAGCGCGCCCCGCGCCGTCTCGCTGGGGCTTCCGACCCTCCGCATCGGCGTGTGACCGTCGCCCACGCTGCGGCCTCCCGACTGTGGGCGGTCGTGGGCGCGACCGGGACCGGCAAGACGGCGCTGTCGCTCGACGTGGCCGAGGCGCTCGCCGCCCGCGGCGGCCGGGCCGAGATCGTCAACGCCGACGCGATGCAGCTCTACCGGGGTATGGACATCGGCACGGCGAAGCTCCCGACGGCCGAACGGCGCGGCATCCCCCACCATCTCCTCGACGTCCTCGACGTCACCGACGATGCGGCGGTGGCCTGGTATCAGGAGACGGCGCGCGGCGTCATCGAGGGCATCCACGCGCGCGGAGCCGACGCGATCCTGGTGGGCGGGTCAGGGCTGTACGTCTCCAGTGTGCTGTTCGACTTCCGATTCCCGCCGCGCGACGCGAACGTCCGCGCGCGACTCGAGGAGGAGCTCGAGGCGCAGGGCGCGGGTGCGCTGTTCGCGCGGCTGCGCGCCCTCGACGAGGCCACCGCCGCGCGCGTCGATCCGCGCAACGGGCGCCGGATCGTGCGCGCCCTTGAGGTGCTCGAGCTGGGGGAGCGCACGCACGGTGCGGCTCTGCCCGATGAGCCGGTGCTGTGGTGCGACGACACCCGCATCATCGGGGTGACCGTCGACCGCGCCGAGCTGGTCGCGCGTCTCGATGCGCGCGTCGAGACGATGTGGCAGGACGGCATCGTCGACGAGGTCCACGGGCTCCGCGAGCAGGGGATCGAGCTCGGCGTCACGGCGTCGCGCGCGATCGGCTACGCCCAGGCTCTCGCGCAGCTGCACGGAACCCTGACCGAGGCCGAGGCGATCGCCGAGACCCAGGCGCTGACCCGGCGCTACGCGCGTCGTCAGGTGTCGTGGTTCAAGCGGTACGCCGACGTGACATGGGTGTCGCCCGGAGCGGATGCGGCGGCCCTGGCAGACTCGAGGGCATGAGCACCGGCATCCGAGCGTTCGAAATGTCCGACACCGAAGCGGTCGTCTCGCTGTGGCAGACGACGGGGCTCACCCGTCCGTGGAACAACCCCTACCAGGACATCAACCGCAAGCTGAAGGTCCAGCCCGAGCTGTTCCTCGTCGCCGTGGACGGGGCCGACATCGTCGGCACGGTCATGGCCGGGTACGACGGGCATCGCGGCTGGCTCTACTACCTCGCCAGCGACCCGGCCCGCCGTGGGCAGGGCATCGCGCGCAGCCTGGTCGAGGCGGCGGAGCACCTGCTGCTCGACATGGGGTGCCCGAAGGTCCAGCTCATGGTGCGGCCCGACAACGACATCGCGCAGGGCTTCTACGAGGCGCTCGGCTTCGAGGCGTTTGAGACGTGGGCGACCGGGAAGCGTCTCATCGCCGACTGACGTCGCCCGGCGCCGGCGGATGCCGCCCCGCCCGTAGACTGAGGCCATGCCGCAGACCGTCTCGTTCACGAAAGGTCATGGCACGGGCAACGACTTCGTGATCGTGCCCGACCCCGACGGAGCACTCGATCTCTCCGACGACCAGGTCGCCGTGCTGTGCGATCGCCGGTTCGGCATCGGCGGCGACGGCATCCTCCGCGTCGTGCGCGCGGACGCCATCGACGAAGGCGCGGAGGCCGCGGCATCCGGTGTCGAGTGGTTCATGGACTACCGCAATGCCGACGGGTCCCGCGCCGAGATGTGCGGCAACGGCATCCGCGTGTTCGCGCGCTACCTCGCCGACGTCGGCTGGGCGTCGCTCGACGGCGATCCGCTGGCGATCGCGACCCGCGCCGGCGTCAAGAAGGTGACGCGCAGCGACCTCGGCTTCGAGGTCGACCTCGGGCCGTGGCGCGTCGAGCAGGACGACGTCCTGGTGCGGGCCCGCGGCATCGGCGCCCCGCGCCCCGGTCTCGGCATCGACGTCGGCAATCCCCACATCGTCGTCGCGCTGCCCGACCACGGCGAGCTCGAGGGCCTCGATCTCGGCGTGCTCCCGCAGCTCCACCCCGAGCCCCCGCACGGCGCGAACGTCGAGTTCGTCGTTCCGGGCGACCCTCTCGTGCGTGACGGCGTCGGCTCGATCCGCATGCGCGTCTTCGAGCGCGGTGTCGGCGAGACACTCAGCTGCGGCACGGGCGTCGCCGCGGCCGCGCTCGGGGTGCGCCACTGGGCAGGACCCGCCGCACCCGACCACTGGAGCGTCGAGGTGCCCGGGGGCGTGCTGGGCGTGCGGATGCCGGAGGTCGGTGGCGAGCGCCATGTGCTGCTGTCGGGCCCGGCCACGCTCGTCTACTCGGGCGAGGTCACCCTCGCCTGACCCGCCGGCGACCGGCGTCAGAGCTCGGGCAGGTCGATCGGCTCGCTGCGGGGCGAGCCGTGGCGGCGCACCTTGATCACGCGGAAGCCCCGGCCGGTGGCGGCCCGATGCACGCTGTAGCCGCGCTCGAAGGTGGACGCCAGCCACCGCTGCAGCGAATCCGAGCCGAGGTTGCGCTGCACGACGAGCCACGCGTCGGCGCGCTCGTCGAGGCGCGGGATCCAGCGCTCCAGCAGGCCGTGCAGTTCGTTCTTCCCGACGCGGATCGGCGGATTGGAGCGGATGCTGCGGAACACGACGTCGTCGGGAACATCGTCGGGCAGGACGGCGTTGACATTCGAGAGGCCCAGCGCAGCGGCGTTGCGGCGGACGAGATCGAGCGCACGTTCGTTGACGTCCACCGCCCAGACCGTCGCGTGCGGTGATTCGATTGCGAGTGTCAGCGCGATCGGCCCCCAACCAGAGCCGAGATCGAGCAGGTTCCCGCCGGGTGGCGGCGGAGGCGTGTTCGCGAGGAGCACGGCCGTTCCCGAATCCACGTGGTCGGGACTGAAGATCCCTCCGGCGGTGGTCACCTCGAGGTCGCGCCCGGCGAGCGTGACCCTGATGCGACGCAGATTCTCGGCACTTGCGGGGGAAGCACTGAAGTAGTGATCGCTTCCCATGGCCTCCGAGCGTAGCGGAGTCCCTCGGCCCGCCGTGAGACTAGAATTCACGGATGCCTCGGAACCGGCAGGTCACCTCCGGAAACCGGCATCCCGAAAGGAACCCATGACGGATACGACAACACCCCCGAGCACCGACGAGACGCCGCTGGACCCGGTGGATCGCGTGCTGGCGCGCGCCGATGCGCGTTCGGGGGTCCGTGTGTTCGGCGCCGCTCAGGCCCTGCAGGACGAGACGACGGTCGGCGTCGCCGACACCGACGGCGAGCAGTGGGACCGCGAGGAGCGCGCGGCGCTGCGCCGCGTGCCGGGGCTCTCGACCGAACTCGAAGACGTCACCGAGGTCGAGTACCGCCAGCTCCGCCTGGAGAACGTCGTGCTCGTGGGCGTGCACCCGCAGGGCGCGCAGGAGGACGCCGAGAACTCGCTGCGCGAACTCGCCGCGCTCGCAGAGACGGCCGGTGCGGTCGTGCTCGACGGCGTGCTGCAGCGGCGCCCGCATCCGGATGCCGCGACCTATGTCGGCCGGGGCAAGGCTCAGGAGCTGCGCGACATCGTCGCCGCCGTCGGGGCCGACACCGTGATCGCCGACACCGAGCTCGCGCCCAGCCAGCGCCGGGCGCTCGAGGACGTCGTGAAGGTGAAGGTCATCGACCGCACCACCGTGATCCTCGACATCTTCAGCCAGCACGCCAAGAGCCGCGAGGGCAAGGCCCAGGTCGAGCTCGCCCAGCTCGAGTACCTGCTGCCGCGCCTGCGCGGCTGGGGTGACTCGATGAGCCGCCAGGCCGGTGGCCAGGTCGGCGCCGGCGGCGCGGGCATGGGCTCGCGCGGTCCCGGTGAGACCAAGATCGAGCTCGATCGCCGCCGCATCCGCACCAAGATGGCGCAGCTGCGGCGGCAGATCCGCGACTTCGCCCCCGCGCGAGACGCGAAGCGCGCCGAGCGCAAGCGCAACACGATCCCCTCGGTCGCGATCGCCGGGTACACCAACGCCGGCAAGTCCAGTCTGCTCAACCGCCTGACGAGCGCCGGCGTGCTGGTCGAGAACGCGCTGTTCGCGACGCTCGATGCCACGGTCCGCCGCTCCGAGACGACCGACGGCCGCGTGTACACGCTGACCGACACGGTCGGGTTCGTGCGCAACCTCCCGCATCAGCTCGTCGAGGCGTTCCGCTCGACGCTCGAAGAGGTCGGCCAGGCCGACGTCATCGTGCACGTCGTCGACGGCTCGCACCCCGACCCCGCGGCTCAGCTGGCGACGGTGCGCGACGTGATCGGCGACGTGGGCGGACGCGACATTCCCGAGCTGGTCGTGTTCAACAAGGCCGATCTCGTCGACGAGGACACGCGACTGCTGCTGCGCGGCCTCGAGCCCAAGGCGCTGTTCGCGTCGTCGCGCACCGGCGAGGGTATCGACGAGCTGCGCGCCGCGGTCGAGGCCGCCCTGCCGCTGCCCGCTGTCGAGGTCGACGTGCTGGTGCCGTACGACCGGGGTGACCTGGTCTCGGCGATCCACGAGCACGGCATGATCCTGTCGCAGGCCCACGAGGAAGGCGGCACCGCCGTCCGTGCCCGTGTGGGCGAGCACCTCGCGGCACGGCTCGCCCCGTTCGCCCGCTGACCCGCGGCCCGGTTGGGGCGGCTCGTCCCGGGCGCGACCGCGAGGCTCAGTCCAGGTCGAGCGGCGGGATACCGTCGGGTTCGAAGCCGAGGACCTGCCCGAGAAACGCGACCTCGGCCTCGAGCTGGCGGATGACCGTCTCGGTCCGGCGGAAGCCGTGGCCCTCGCCCTCGAACGCGAGGTACGCGTGCGGCACCCCGTTGGCGCGCAGCGCGTCGCGGACGGCTTCGGCCTGCGACGGCGGCACGACGCGGTCCTCGAGCCCCTGCTCGAGGAGCATCGGCGTGCGGAGCCGTTCGAGGCGTGACAGCGGCGAGCGGGCGACGTAGAGCGCCTCGGCCTCCGGCAGGGGACCGACCATGCCGTCGAGGTAGCGCGCCTCGAAGTCGTGCGTGTCCTCCGCGAGGCGGCGGAGGTCGGCGACGCCGTAGCGGCTGATGCCCGCGGCGAAGGCGTCGGAGAGGGTGACGGCGCACAGCACCGTCCAGCCTCCGGCCGAGCCGCCTGCGATCGCCAGGCGATCGGGGTCGGCGGCGCCCGTCCGGGCGAGCCCCTGGGCTGCGGCGATGACGTCGTCGACGTCGACGACGCCCCACTGCCCGAGGAGCCGCTCGCGGTAGGCCCGGCCGTAGCCGCTCGAGCCGCCGTAGTTCACGTCGAGCACGCCGATGCCCCGGCTCGTGAAGTACGCGATCTTGCTGGATGCCGCGCCCCCGACGTGAGCGGTCGGCCCGCCGTGGACGAACACGACGTACGGGGGCCGCTCGTCGGCCGGGCCCCGGACGTCCGGATTGGTCGGCGGGAAGTCGAACGCGTGCACCGGCCCGCGCGGCCCGTCGACGGTCAGCGGCCGGGAACGCGGCATCCAGTCGGAACCCCACGCGGCGGAGCCGCCCACGATCTGCCGTGCGTCGCCGGGCGCGTCCACGTCGATGTCCCACAGGCCCGCCCCGTCGGCGGCGGATCCGGTGAGGAGGATGCGCGTGCCGCGGACGTCTTCGATCGACATGCCGGCCACCGCGTCGACCGCGATCCGCTCCGCGGCGCCGTCGGTGCCGATCAGCACGAGCTCGTCGGACCCGTCGGTGCGGACGGCGACGATGCGGCCGTCGGCGAGGACGGCGAACCAGCGCCCACCCAGGGACCACAGCGGACCGCCGGTGTCGGCGTCCGCGGGCGCGACCGGCTCGCAGCGCAGGTCGGCGGTGAGGCGGAGGCGCCACAGGTTCCAGCGGTCGTCGGGGTCGTCGCTGTAGAGGATGTCCACGTCGTCCAGCCACACCGGCTGCAGCGGCGCGGACGAGCCGCCGGCCACCGTGGTCCACTCGGCGACGAGGCCGTCCTCGAGCCGGCCGATGCGCAGCTCGGCGCGGTCCCAGGGCATGTCGGGGTGGTTCCACGCGATCCACGCGAGGTGCGAGCCGTCGGGGGACAGTGCGAGGTGGGCGAGGAAGTCGCTGTCCTCGACGAGAGACGACAGGGCAGAGGCATCCCTCGCGGCGCTGCCGTCGGTCGGGATCTCGACGATGTCGCGGTGGGGCGCCTCGTCGCCGTGATGCGTCTCGCGCACCGCGAGCAACCGCCCGCGCTGCCAGGTGAGCCCGCCGTACCGCATGTCGCCGGCGGCCGGGGTGAGCGGCTTCGGCTGCTCGCCCAGGGCGACCCGCCATACCCGCTGATCGGCCTTCTCGACGAAGACGAGGGCGTCGCCCGCGACGGTCGTCCACGCGCCGCCGCCGTACTCGTGCACGCGGGAGCGCGCGCTCCACGGTGCCGCGATGAGGTCTTCGACGTCGCCGGATGCCGTCCTCCGGCGCACCGCGGTGCGGCCGCCCTCCTCGGGCACCGACTCGCCCCACCACACCTCGCCGCCGACGTAGCGCGCCCCTTCGATCCGAGGCGACGCGGCAGAGACCGCCGCCGCCGACAGGGGGGATGGCCAGGAACCATAGGGGAGCTCGGTGGTCACGAGACCCACGGTACGGCGAAACACAAGGTCACAGGGAGGGGGTTGCGTCGGGCGCTCGGCTACCTTGGACCCATCGTCGCCCGGTCGTCCCACTCGGACGGTCCCCGCAAGGGGCCGGGCAGGGAGCGACAGCCGAGCCCGGCACCCGCCCGCGATGACACCGCGCCGCCGGTCACCCCGTGCGTGCGCCCGTCCGCGGCCGCCCGGCCACTCCGTCCCACCCCGAGAAGCACGCCATGTCGATCGACCTCAGCGCCCCTCCGGTGCCGTTCTCGTTCGAGGTCTACCCGCCCAAGTCGGACGCGGGGATCCTCGCGCTCCACGAGTCGCTCCGTCAGCTCGCCGCCGCGCGCCCGCGGTTCATCTCCGTGACGTACGGCGCCGGGGGGTCCACGGGAGGACGCTCGCTCGAGGTGCTGCGGCACATCCTGCGCGAGACCGATGTGGCACCGCTCGCGCACCTCACGTGCGTGGGCAGCACATACGCGGGTGCAAACGCCCTCATCCGCGAGTTCCTCGACGCCGGCATCACGAGCTTCCTCGCCCTGCGCGGGGACCCGCCCGCCGGAGTGCGCGAAGAGGAGGTGTTCCTCGGCGACCTCGAGAGCTCGGCGCAGCTGGTGCAGCTCATCGACCGCGTCCAGGCGGAGCGCGCGCCGTACACCGAGCGGTCGATCCCCGGCGTTCCGGGGGCGGTGCAGGTCGAGCCGCGCCGGAAGGTGGACATCGCCGTCGCGGCGTTCCCGAACGGCCACCCTCGCTCGCGGCATCCGCGCGAGCACATCGACGCGCTGCTCGCCAAGCAGGCGGCCGGTGCGACCCTCGCCATCACCCAGCTCTTCTTCCACGCCGACGACTACCTGGCGTTCGTGCAGCGTTCGCGCGAGGCCGGCGTCACGATCCCCATCCTCCCCGGCATCATGCCCATCACGTCCCCCTCGCGCCTGCGCCGGGTCCTCGAGCTCAGCGGCGAGGAGCTCCCCGCCGAGCTCGCGATCGCCCTCGAGGTCGAGCCGACGCTCGAGGGTCAGCGCGCGCTGGGCATCGAGTACGCCGCGGAGCTCGCGCGCGACGTCGTCGCGGGCGGCGCACCCGGGGTCCACCTGTACGCATTCAACAGCCATGAGACGGTGCTCGCGGTGCTCCGCGACGCCGGCATCCTCACCCACCCCCTCGAGAAGGAAGCCGCACGATGACCGACACCACCCCCGACTTCCCCCGCGGAACCATCCTCGGCTACCCGCGCATCGGCCGCCGCCGCGAGCTCAAGCGCGCCGTCGAGGCGCACTGGGCGGGCAGGACCGACGCCGCCGAGCTCGAGCAGACCGCCGCCGGGCTGCGCCGCGCGACGCGCGAGCGCCTGGCCGCGCTCGGCCTCGGCCGCGCCGACTCGTCCATCCCCGAGTCGTTCTCCTACTACGACCAGGTGCTCGACGCCGCCGTCGCTGTGGGCGCACTGCCCGAGCGATTCGCGGGTCTGCGCGATGCGGACGGCGCGGTCGGACTGGGCGCGTACTTCACCGCGGCACGCGGCGAGGGCGAGAACGCACCGCTCGAGATGACGAAGTGGTTCGACACGAACTACCACTACCTCGTGCCCGAGATCGGTCCCGAGACCGTCTTCTCGCTGTCGAGCGACCGCTTCGCACGCCAGGTGTCCGAGGCGAAGGCCGACGGCTTCACCGTCCGGCCCGTCGTGGTCGGCCCGGTCACGCTGCTGGCGCTGGCGAAGGCGACGGATGCCGCGCCCGACGGCTTCGACCCGGTCAGCCGTCTCGAGGACCTCCTGCCCGTGTACGCGGAGCTGCTCGCGTCGCTGCGCGCAGCGGGCGCCGAGTGGGTGCAGCTCGACGAGCCCGCCCTCGTCAGCGAGAGCCTCCCGGCAGCGCCGGCCGCGCTCGCCGAGGCGGCGTCGCGTGCGTACGCGGTCCTCGGGGGAGCGGCCGACCGCCCCGCGATCCTCGTCACCGCCGGCTACGCCCAGCTGTCGCCCGAGGCCTGGACGGCGCTCGCCGCCGCTCCAGTCGAAGCGCTCGCGATCGACCTGACACGCGGCTCGGTGCCCGCGGAGGCCGACGGCCTGGCCGGCAAGACTCTCGTGGGCGGCGTCATCGACGGCCGCAACATCTGGCGCGGCGACCTCGCCGGCGCGTGGGCGAAGCTCGAGGCGCTCGAGGCGCTCGGCGCGGCTCAGGTGTCGGCAGGCACGTCGACGTCGCTCCAGCACGTCCCGCACGACGTCGAGGACGAGTCCGCCCTCGACCCGCGCCTGGCGTCGTGGCTGGCTTTCGCCGACCAGAAGACCTCGCAGGTCGTGACGCTCGCGCAGGGCCTGGCCGAGGGCGCCGACGCGATCGCCGACGCCGTGGCTGCGGCATCCGCTGCCCTCGCCGACCGCCGGAGCGCCCCGGGCGTGCGCGACGGCGCCGTGCGCGAGCGCGCCGCCGCCCTCACGCAGGACGACTTCGACCGCGGCGACTACGAGGCCCGAGTCGCCGCGCAGGAGACGGCGCTCGGGCTCCCCGTGCTGCCGACCACGACGATCGGGTCCTTCCCGCAGACCGGCGACATCCGCCGTGCGCGCGCCCGCCACGGCAAGGGCGAGATCACGACGGAGGAGTACGAGCAGTTCCTCCGCGACGAGATCGCGCGCGTCGTCACGCTGCAGGAGGACCTCGGGCTCGACGTCCTCGTGCACGGCGAGGCCGAACGCAACGACATGGTGCAGTACTTCGCCGAGAACCTCGACGGATTCGACGTCACCGAGAACGGCTGGGTGCAGTCGTACGGCTCGCGTGCGACGCGTCCGTCGATCCTCTGGGGCGACGTGTCGCGCCCGGCGCCCATCACCGTCGCGTGGTCGACCTTCGCGCAGTCCCTCACCGACAAGCCGATGAAGGGCATGCTCACCGGCCCGGTGACGATCCTCGCGTGGTCGTTCGTGCGCGACGACCAGCCCCTGGCCGACACCGCCAACCAGGTCGCGCTCGCTCTGCGCGACGAGATCGCCGACCTCGAGGCCGCCGGCATCGGCGTGATCCAGGTCGACGAGCCCGCGCTGCGCGAACTGCTGCCGCTCAAGAAGGCGGACCAGCCGTCGTACCTCGAGTGGTCGGTCGGCTCATTCCGCCTGTCGACCGCGGGCGCCGCCGAGGCGACGCAGGTGCACACGCACCTCTGCTACTCGGAGTTCGACGTCGTCATCGACGCGATCGCCGCGCTCGATGCAGACGTCACGTCGATCGAGGCGGCGCGCAGCCGCGGTGAGGTCATCGGCGACATCGCCGAGTCCGGTTTCACCCACGGGGTCGGGCCGGGCGTGTACGACATCCACTCGCCGCGCGTTCCCTCAGTGGCAGAGGTCGCCGAGCTGCTCGATCGCGCCGCGACCGAGTTGCCGCTGCGTCAGGTGTGGGTCAACCCGGACTGCGGCCTGAAGACCCGCGGCTACGACGAGACCGTCGAGTCGCTGCGCAACATCATCGAGGCGACCCGCTCGATCCGCGACAAGGTCGGCGCGACGGTCTAGCGGCGCACGCAGAACGGTCCGGGGGCTCGCTGCAAAGGGCGAGCCCCCGGACCGTGTCATGTGCCGCGGATCGGCCCGCCTACAGGCTCGGCTTCTTCGGCACGAGGGCGATGGCGATCGCGGCGAGGATCGCGACGAGTGAGAACGCGATGAAGTTCCACTCCACGCCGATCGCGATCGCCGCGATCCACCCGCCCAGGATCGGACCGGTGATCGCGCCGATTCGCGCGAAGCTCAGCGCCCAGCCCGCAGCCGTGGCGCGCACCGAGGCGGGGTAGTAATCGGTGATGTAGGCCGTCAGCACGAGCGAGGTCGAGATCGACCCCACTCCCGAGATGCCGACGAAGATGAGGTTGAGCAGCATCGAGTTGGGGAACATCATCAGCAGGCACGCGACGCCGCCCAGTGCGTAGAAGGTGACGAGGATCGGCTTCGCACCGAACCGGTCGGCGAGCATGCCGAGCAACGGGCCGCCGATCGCCGCGGCGAGGCTGAACACGAGCAGGAAGGCGAGCGCAGGGCCGAGGTCGTACCCTGCGGCGCGCATGATCGACGGCAGCCAGGAGTTCAGGCCGTACACCAGCAGGAGGCCGCCGAAGAGGGCGATCCACAGCAGGATCGTCGACCGCAGGTACTTCCGCGAGAACAGCTGTTGCAGGATGCGGTGCCACGGGATCCGCTCGCCGGGCGTCGTGTGCTGGGGGTCGGCGGGCACGTACGGGGTGATGCCGAGCTTAGCGGCGAGAGCGGACGCGCGATCATGCTGTCCGCGGTTCTCGAGCGACTCGAGCGACTCGGGCAGAAGCTTGGCGATGACCGGGATGAGGAGGATGGGGAACGCGCCGACGGCGATCACCCAGCGCCATCCGAGGTTCGGCAGCAAGGCCATCGCCACGATCGCCGAGACGACGATGCCGAGCGAGTACCCGGAGTACATGATCCCGTAGTTGCGCGCGCGCCGGTTCGGAGCGGAGAACTCGATGGTGAGGGCGGCAGCCACCGGGATGACGCCTCCCATGCCGAGCCCGCCGAGGAAGCGGAACAGTCCGAAGATCTCGGGCGTCGGCGCGAGGGCTGCGCCGAGCTGCATGAGGGTGAAGATGGCCATCGACACGAGCAGCATGCGCTTGCGCCCGAGGCGATCGCTCAGCGTGCCGATGAACAGCGCGCCGATCAGCATGCCGACCAGGGCCCACGAGGCCAGGCCTCCCAGTGCGACGGGACCGAGGGCCCAGGCGGGGTCTTCGGCGAGGGCGGGCAGCACAGCACCGATGACGCCGATGTCGTAGCCGTCTGCCAGGATCGCGAGCCAGCAGCAGAAGAGCACAGTTCCGGTGACGGCTCTGGGTACCGGCCAGGCGCCGGTGTGGGGTGCGGTTGCGGTCTTGGTAGACATCGTCGTCTCCTTCGTGGTGGGCATCGACGCGGCAACGGACGTCGCGCGCGGGGTGCGGTGTGGGGTTGCGGTGTGTGCGGTGACGCTTCGGTGCGTCATTAAGAGGACTGGGCCATGCGGCGGGGCTTACGACGCGGGGACTCGGATTCCTCCCCACTCGCGCAGGGCGTCCACCGTCGTCGTCCAGTGTTCGCCGGCAGGGTCGATCGCCGACCGGTGCTCGAGAGACGGGGGGCTCACCACGCGCACTCGGTCGCCCGCCGCCGCGGCGGCCGCTGCGAAGGCGTCGGTGTGGGAATGCGGAACGCGACGGTCATCGAGCCCGTGGACGATGACGACGGGCACGCCGATCGGGAGGGAGTACAGCGGAGACGCCTCCACCGCGGCCTGCTCCCGCGTACCCGGGAGATCGGCGAGCAGGGGCGACGCGGCGTCGTCGCCGAGGCCGGCGCGCAGCGTCTCGACGACGTCGGTCACCGGCGCGAGAGCCACGACGCCGGTCACGGCGTCGACGCCGATCGAGCGTGCGGCGAGCAGGGCGAGCTGACCGCCGACGGAGTGGCCGACGAGCACGAGGGGGCCGGGGAGACGGCCGTCGCGCACCATGTCGGCGAGGTGCTGGCAGGCCGTGACGGCGTCGACGAGCGGTGCGGGCCAGCCGCCGCCTGCGCCCACCCGGCGGTACTCGATGTTCACGACATGCCACCCCCGGCCGGCGAGATCGGAGGCCAGCGGATCCATCAGCGTGCGGGTGAACTCCGCGCGCCAGTACCCGCCGTGGAGGAGAGCCACCGTCCCGAGAGTCTCCGGTGCGGACGACGCCGGCGGCGTGAGCACGAAGTGCTGCTCGGGGTGCCCGCCGTACGCGACGATCCCGTTGGGCATCATCAGGCCTCGATCCTCATCACGTTGCACAGCTCGCCGATCCCCTCGATCGTGGTGGTGACGACGTCGCCCTCCCGCAGCCAGCGCGGGTCGTCCATGCCCAGGGCGACGCCCCCCGGCGTCCCGGTGAGGATGAGATCTCCCGGGCGCAGCCGCGTGATCTGCGACGCGTAGGCGACGAGGTCGGCCGCGTCGAAGACCAGTTCGGCGGTGTCACCGTCCTGCAGGACCTCGCCGTTGACTGCGCAGGTGATCCGCAGGCCGTCACGCGGCTCGATCGCATCGGCCGTGACGATGTGCGGGCCGACGGGGGTCGTGGCGTCGAACGCCTTGCCCTGCAGCCACTGCAGCGTCCGCTGCTGCCAATCGCGCATCGAGATGTCGTTGGCGATCGTGTACCCGAGGATCGCCCCCCGCGCCTGCTCCGGTGTCGCGCGGTGAATCTCCGAGCCGATGACGACGGCGAGCTCGGCCTCCCAGTCCACGCGCCGCGAGCTGTGCACGACGATGTCGTCCCGCGCGCCGGTGAGGGTATCGGCGAACTTCGCGAAGAGCGTCGGGAACTCGGGGAGCTCGCGCCCGGCCTCGAGGATGTGGTCGCGGTAGTTGAGCCCGCAGCACAGGATCTTCGCCGGACGCGGCACGGGGTTGCGGAACGCCGCGTCCGGGACCGCGTGGCGTGCCGGATGGCGGAGCGCGGCCTGCGCGCGCTCGCGCCATCCGGGCTGCGCGATCAGGGCCTGCGCGTCCGCATCGTCGAGCAGCACCCACCCGGCGGCGTCGCCGACCGCCGCTGCGGTCGCCGGGCCGTCGTCACGGTTCACGGTGGCGAGCAGCATGCGCTCACCCCTCACCCTCGGTCGCAGCGAGGTGGGCGACGCCCTGGATCTCGATGAGCGCCTCCGGCTGCCACAGCCGCGTGACGCCGATCCCCGCCATCGCCGGGTACTCCGTCCCCGCCATCTCGCGCCAGCGGCGGCCGATCTCGCGGCCGTGGCGCTGATAGTCGTCGACGTCGGTGAGGTAGATGGTGACATCGACGAGGTCGCCGGGCGTCCCGCCGGCTGCTTCGAGGGTCGTGAGGACATTGGAGAACGCCTGCACGAACTGCTCGACGATGCCTCCGTCGACGATCCGGCCCTCGCCGTCCATGGCGGTCTGGCCCCCGAGATACACGAACTCGCCGGCGCGCACGCCGTGCGCGAAGCCGCTGGGCCTCACCAGCGAGTCGGGATTGATGATGTGACGCGGCATGTGCGGTCTCCTTGTCTGGATCAGGTCGGTTGGCGGCGGTGGGGGAGCGCGCGGTCAGTGGACGAGAGCGTCGACCGATGCGCGCGCGGGCGTCCACCGACGGTGGTGCGCGCCCCCTTCGACGTTCTCCGCGTCGCGCACCAGCGACAGGCGCGGGCGCACAGCGTCGGTGCGGGCGGTCGGGGGCTTGCGCGACCCCGCGCGGAAGGGCGCGACCCACTCCGCTCCGGCCCCTCGATATCCCTGATCCGCGGCGGCGTGGAGTGTCCATTGCGGATCCCAGAGATGGGTGCGACCGAGCGCGACGAGGTCGGCGCGGCCGGCGAGCAGGATCGAGTTCACGTCGTCGTAGCTGGAGACTGCGCCGACCGCGATGACGGTGACGCCGGCGGGGGCGGCGACGCGATGGCGGATCGCGTCCGCGAACGGCGTCTGGTAGCTGCGACCGAAGAGGGGACGCTCGTGCTTGGCGATCTGGCCGGAGGAGACATCGATGGCGTCCGCGCCGTGGGCGATGAACGCCCGAGCGATCTCCACGGCGTCGTCCACCGTGTTGCCGCCGTCGATCCAGTCCTCGGCCGACAGCCGGACCGTCAGCGGCCGCTCAGCCGGCCATGCCTCCCGCATCGCGTCGAAGACCTCGAGCGGGTAGCGGAGCCGGTTCTCCAGCGAGCCGCCGTACTCATCGGTGCGTCGATTCGAGATCGGCGACAGGAACGACGAGATGAGGTACCCGTGCGCAGCGTGCAGTTCCGCGAGGTCGAACCCGGCGACCGCCGCGCGGCGTGTGGCCGCGACGAACTCGTCGCGCACGCGTGTCATCGTCGCCCGGTCGATCTCCTGCGGAACCTGGTTGACCGGTCCGTACGGCAGGGCCGAGGGCGCCAGCAGCTCCCAATTGCCTTCTGCCAGAGGCTCGTCGATCCCGTCCCACATCCGCCGGGTCGACCCCTTGCGGCCCGAGTGCCCGATCTGCACGCCGATCCTGGCGGTGGACTGGGTGTGAACGTACGAGACGATGCGCCCCCAGGAGTCGGCCTGCTCGTCGGTGTAGAGGCCTGCGCAGCCGGGGGTGATCCGCCCCTCGGCCGAGACGCACACCATCTCGGTCATCACCAGCCCCGCACCGCCGGTCGCCTTGGAGCCGAGGTGGACGAGATGGAAGTCGCCGGGCACGCCGTCGACGGACGAGTACATGTCCATCGGCGAGACGACGATCCGGTTCTTGAGCTCGAGCCGGCCGATCCGATGCGGCCGGAACATGGCGGGCTCGTCGGTGTGGCGCGCCTCGAGCGGCGCACCGCGCACGACGCCGGCGGCGAACTCCGGGTCGCGCAGCGCGAGGTTGTCGAGCGTGATCCGGCGGCTGCGCGTGAGGAGGTTGAAGGCGAACTGCAGCGAGTCCTGCCCGGCGTACTGCCCGATCCGCTCGAACCACTCGAGCGAGGCCTGCGCCGCCCGCTGCGTGGAGGCGACGACCGGACGGCGCTCGGCCTCGTACGCGTCCAGGGCGTCATCGAGCGAGGCGTGCTCGTGCAGACACGCGGCCAGGGCCAGGGCATCCTCCATGGCGAGCTTCGTCCCGGATCCGATCGAGAAGTGCGCCGTGTGCGCGGCGTCACCGAGGATCACGAGGTTCTCGTGGTGCCAGTGCTCGTTTCGTACAGTGGTGAAGTTCAGCCACTTGGAATTGTTGGTGAGCACGTCGTGCCCGTCGAGCACGTCGGCGAAGAGACCGCGGATCTTCTCCACCGCGTACTCGTCGCTCACACCGGGCGGGAAGACGTCGTTCTCGGTCGCGTCGAACCCGGCTTGACGCCACACATCCTCGTGCATCTCGATGAGGAATGTGCTGCGCTGATCGGAGTAGGGGTAGCCGTGCAGCTGCATGATGCCGTGCGGGGTGTGGAGCACCGCGAAGGTGAAAGCCTCGAACACCCGATCGGTGCCGAGCCACATGTACTTCGATACGCGACGGTCGAGATCCGGCACGAATCGGTCGGCGAACTGACCGCGTACGCGGGAGTTGATGCCGTCCGCCGCGAGGACGAGGTCGTACTCGCCCATCAGCTGTGCGGCATCGGGTGCCTCGGTGCGGAAGTGGATCGTGACACCGAGCTCCAGGCAGCGGCGCTGCAGGAGCTGCAGCAGCTGCTTGCGCCCCATCGCCGCGAATCCCTGCCCGCCGACCGTGTGGGTGTCGCCCCCGAACAGGATGTCGATATCGGTCCAGCGCGCGAACTGCTCGCTCATGCGCGACGCGATGACGGGGTCGGCGTTCTCGATCCCTCCGAGCGTCTCGTCGCTGAAGACCACGCCGAAGCCGAAGGTGTCGTCCGGGGCGTTGCGCTCCCAGACCGTGATGTCGTGTGCAGGGTCGAGCTGCTTCATGAGAGCGGCGAAGTAGAGACCGCCGGGGCCTCCGCCGATGACGGCAACGCGCATGTCAGGCTCCTTGGGTGAGAGGTTCGGCGACGACGGCCTCGGCGGCCGCGCGCTCGCGGAGGATGAAGTGCTGCACCTTGCCGCTGGGATTGCGCGGAAGGGACGGCAGGTAGTCGATGCGCCGGGGGCACTTGTAGATCGCCAGCTGCGACTTGACGTGGTCGAGGATGCTCGCGGTCAGCTCATCCGAGGGGTCGACTCCCTCCCGTGGCACCACGAACGCGTTGACGATCGTGCCGCGCTCCGCGTCGGGGCGGCCGATCACGGCGCACTCCAGCACGTCGCCGTGGCCCAGCAGCACCTCCTCGACCTCCGGAGCGCCGACGTTGTACCCCGCGGTGACGATCATGGAGTCGTTGCGCGCCTGGAACGTGAAGTATCCGTCCTCGTCGACCACGAAAGTGTCGCCGGTGATGTTCCATCCGTCCTGCACGTAGACGCTCTGGCGCTCGTCGCTGAGGTAGCGGCATCCGGTCGGACCGATCACTCCGAGGCGCCCGGGCACTCCCGGGCCGAGCTGACGGCCGTCGTCGTCGAAGACCGCGGCCCGATAGCCCGGGACGGCCTTGCCGGTCGTGCCCGGGCGCACGTCGTCGCCCGAGGCAGAGATGAAGATGTGCAGCATCTCGGTCGAGCCGATTCCGTTCACGAGCCGCAGCCCGCTGGCCTGCTCGACGGCCTCGAAGGTGGACGAGCTGAGATGCTCCCCGGCGGCGATGCCGATGCGCAGCTTTCGCAGCTCGGCGGCGAGCCCTTCCTTGAGGATGCTCCGGTAGCCCGTCGCAGCCGTGAAGAGCACCGTGATACCCAAGGGCTCGATCAGCTTCGCCAGCTCGATGGGTGTCGCCCGCTCGACGAGCACCATGGCGCCGCCGAACCGGAGCGGGAAGACAACGTTGCCGCCGAGGCCGAAGGTGAATGCGAGCGGGGCAGTGCTGGCGCTCACATCGTCGGCAGACAGACGGAGCACATGACGGGCGAAGGTGTCGGCATTGGCGAGGATGTCGCGATGGAAGTGCATCGTGATCTTGGGGATACCCGTGGTGCCGCTGGTCGCCCCGAGCAGGGCGACGTCATCGGCCGACGTCTGCACAGCCTCGAAGTCGCCGCTCTTCGCCTCGCAGGCGGCCAGGAGGGTATCGTCCTCGCCGCCGAGGACGAGCACCTCGGGCGCGGCGTGCAGCGTGGCGAAGGCCGCCTCGGCGTCTGAGAGCCCGCGATGGTCGACCACCGCCAACGTCGGCGAGACACGCTCGGTGACGTTGCGGACCTCCTTCGCCCGCCATGCGACCATCGTCGTCACAACGACCATGCCGGCCTTGAGGGCGCCGAGCCAGCAGGCCACGGTCCATGGACCATTGAGCATGCGCAGCATCACGCGGTTACCGGGCACCAGGCCGAAGTCCTCGGTGAGCACCTGCGCGAACTGGTTCGCCCTGCGCTGCAGCTCGCCGTATGTCCACGCCGCACCGTCGGCGAGGAGGATCGCCGGGCGCTCGCGGCCATGGCGGTCGATCGTGCGATCGAGCAGCTCCTCCGCGGCGTTGAGCACGGCGGGGTACTGCACGTCGGGGATGGTGAACTCGAGCGTCGGCCACAGCTCGGCCGGGGGAAGCGAGTCGCGCGTGAACGAGTCGGTGTGCGCGGAGGGGGAGAGCGTCATTGCCGGTTCCCTTCGAAGATGGAGATGGGTTCAGAGCGGACGACCCGGGCGGATCATCCCCTCCTGTGCGACGGTCGCGACCAGCTGGCCGTCCGACGTGTAGAAGCGGCCGGTGCCGAGACCGCGGCCGTCGGAGATGCCTGCGCTCTCCTGGGCATAGAGCAGCCATTCGTCGGCTCGCGCGGGCGCGTGGAACCACATGGCGTGATCCAGGCTCGCCGTGACGAGCCCGTCGGCCCGCCAGGGCAGCCCGAGAACCCGCAGCACCGGTTCGAGGATCGTGTAGTCGCAGACGTAGGCGATCGCGAGCTGATGTGTCAGGGGGTCGTCGTCGAGCGCCTCGAAGGCGCGCACCCACACCGCCTGGTGCGCAGCGGAGCCGCCCTCGATCGACGCGTACACCGGCCCCGGGACGTGACGCATGTCGAAGCTGCGACCGTGCGACCAGTATTCGATGTCCGGCCCTTCGAGACCCGACAGAACTTCGGCCGACGACGGAAGGCCGTCGGGCGAGGGCGCATCCGGCATGGTCGGCCGATGGACGGGGAACTCCTCGGGCACATGGAATGACGCCGTCGCCATGAAGGCGAGCTTGCCGTGCTGGTGGCCCCGCACGTGGCGGGTGGAGAAGCTCCGGCCGTCGCGAATGATCTCCACGTCGTAGCGCACCTCCTCGGCGACGTCGACGCCGCGCAGGAACGTGCTGTGCACGGAGTGAAGGCTGCGATCCCGGTCGACGGTTCGGATCGCAGCGGCCACGCTCTGGGCGACCGTGTCGCCGCCGTATGCCTTCGGCCACGGCACCGGCTGCGGCTGGGCGGTGAATGCCCGGCCGGGGTGCCCGGCGTCGACCTCGATGAGGGCGATCGCGCGGTGGAAGGCGGCGGAGGTGCTCATGCGCGGCGGAAACCCTCGAGCGTCGCGTCGTCGACGTCGTCGAGGTTGACGACGATGTTGTCCGGCGTGCGAGTGGTGAGCCAGACCAGCTCCTCGGTGGTCGACATGTTGGCCTCGACGTGCGGCATGTACGGGGGAACGAACACCCAGTCTCCCGCGGTCATGTCGAGGAATTCCCGGTAGCCCTCGCCGAAGTAGATCCGGCCGTGGCCGCGAAGGACGTACCCGCCTGTCTCCGCCTCCCCGTGGTGGTGGGGCAGCGAGCGGTAACCGGGCTCGTTGGACACCTGGCCGAACCAGATGCGCGTCGCCTCGGTGTGCTGCGGGCCGACCCCGGACACCCGGATGCAGCCGCCGGAGGAGGTCGTGTGAGTGTCCTCCTCACCGCCGCGAGTGACCTGCGGGACCTTGTCCCAGCGCAGTGCGTTCTCGGTCATGGAAGCTCCTTCGCTCATGTCTCTGAGGTCTCGTCGCTGCGCGTGTGCGCCCGCCGACAGAAGGAGTGTTGCATATGTGACTATCGTCACGCAAGCGCTATATCGAAAGCCATGCGTGCGCCTCGACGCGCCGGACGCGGCGGCGCCGGTCAGGCCATGACGTTCGCGACGAAGCGCTCGGCGGGCGGGGCGAGTGTCCGGTGGAGCTCGGCGAACAGGCGCTCCGCCTCCGCGCCAGCCCAGCCGGAGGGGAGGAGTGCGAGCGGGATGCCGGGGTCGAGATAGACCAGGCGCCGCCACTGAGTGATCGCGGCGACGTACACCGCGAACGCCTCTCGGTCGCCGAGGCGCTCATCGACGACGTGCGCATAGGCGTCGACGAAGGACGTGTAGAGGGGTTCGAGGGCGGGGAGATCCCACCACCGCTGCACGGCGGCGCCGAGCGGTTCGTCGGCGACGCGCGAGCCCAGGAAGAGGTCGACGTACTCGTCGAGTCCCGCCTGGCTCAGAGACGCGCGCACCTCGTCGACGATCAGCCCCGTGGCGATCCACAGTCCACCGCTCACCTGGCCGAATCCCAGCCGGTGGAGGAGCTTGCGCACCTGATGCCGCAACGGCCGCTCGCGCTCGGGCACGCTGAACGACGCGAGGAGCCACGGGTCGTCCAACTCGGCGCGCTGCGCCTCGAAGATGCGGTGATCGCCGGCTTCGAATACGCCATCCAGCGATCGTGACAGCCGGTACGCGGCCGCGGTTCCGCTCCGGTCGCTGACCAGGACCCCACGTTGCTTGAGCCGTGACACCGAAGACCGCACAGCGCCGGCGTCGACGCCGAGCGCAGCCATCAGCTCGATGAGGTCCGCGATCTGGAGGAGACCACCGCGCGCGCGCCCATACCGGCCGAAGAGGGTGACGATCAGGTGCTGGGGCCGTGCGCCCAGCTCGACCAGCAGGTCTTCCGGGGCAGACGCCTGCTCGTGCACTCCCATGTCCGCGAGCCTATCGGGCCATCCGTGAGGCACCCGTCAGCGGACGCGCGACCCGCGATGGCTGTCGTGGCGCCGGAGTCACCCCTGCTCGCTCTTGGGACCCCTCACCCCTTTCGCGGGCGAGCGGATGCCGCGGCCGCGGTCATCTGTGGATCCACCGGCTCTGCGGCCTCGGGGGTCGTGCCCTCGCTGTCGCTGACGACCTCGATCTCGTCGGCGGGCACGTGCTCCTCGTCGCGGCGCTGCAGCAGCTCCAGCAGCCACGCGACCAGGAAGGCGACGACGACCACGAGCAGCACATCGCCGAACGACAGCGGACGCAGTGCGAACAGCCACAGCACGGCGAGCACGGCGATGAAGGTGCGCACGAGCACCCTATAGCGGGCGAGCCATCCGCCCACTCCGCCGGTGTCGAGCCCGCGGGATGCGAGCTGACGTCGGGCGGTGGAGTTCATCCCGCGGACCGCGCGGCGGGCTCCCTCCGCGGCCGCCGAACGGCCCATGGCCCAGCCCAGGACCGCCACGAAGACGCCGAGCACGCTGAGCACGATCGCCGTCTGCGTCATCGCGGCGACGAGCTGCGCGTAGATGACCTCGAGTCCCGACGGCGACAGCGAGAGGTCGCTCGCGACGATCTGGACGGAGGTCTGTCCGATCGACAGCGCTGCGGCGAGGGCGCCGGCGCCGATCGCGATGCCCAGCCCGGTGCCGAGCACCGCCACGCTGCGTCGGCGCGCGATGGCGATCCCCAGGCCGAAGAGCGCCAGTGCGATGACGGGAAGCCACCAGCCGAGCGTCGTCGCCAGGGCGTAGGCGGTGCGGACGAGGGCCAGGTTCTCGCCGGTGCCGATGATGACGACCCGGTCGATCGCGGGGATCAGCTGAGCGGCGCTGACGCCCTGGTCGAGGAGGCGCTGCTTGACCGTGTCGACGATCGCACCGAGCTGGATGCCGACACCGTCCGCCGTGCGCACGACCAGGCCTCCGCCGTCGGAGGTCGCGGCGGTGGTGAGGGCGCGGTGAGCGGCCCGCGTCGCGGTCGCCCACACGTCGGCGAAGGCATCCGACTCGACCACCCGGGTGACCGCCTGATCGACCAGGTTGTGAAGGCCGTCGGCGGCGGGGGCCTCGAGCATCGTGAGGACCTGGGCCGCCCGTGGCGGGAAGCCGTCGATGTCGGCGATGCCGCCGAAGACGTTGGCGGTGAGCTCATGGAAGTCGACGTTGGCGTCGACTGCCTTCATGGTCTCGTCGATGATCATCGCCTGGACGGCGGCGTCGTCGACGAGGGGCGCGAGCGTCGCGACGAACGAATCCTCTTCGACCAGCTGCACGCGGGCCCACGCGCTCACGATCGACACAGGTACGAGGATGGCGGCGATGACGATGCACAGCGCCGAGACGACGGCCCGCCACCGCGAACCGGTGGGGCGGGGTCGCGCAGCGTGAGCCTGGTCGGCGGCCTCTGCCGCGAGGCGCGCGTTCTCGGTCTCGAGCTCGCGGATCCGGTCGGCGAGCGCCTGCGCGTCCGTGGTGTCGATGTCGCTCATGGCGCCATTGTGGCGGACGCCGGACCGCTCGCGGGAAGTTTCACCCGCTGGGGGTGATCAGACCGCGCGGAGGACGGCCACGACCTTGCCGAGCACGACGGCCTCGTCGCCCAGGATCGGCTCGAAGGCGGAGTTCCGCGGGAGCAGCCATGTGTGCCCGTCGCGCTGACGGAACGTCTTGACCGTGGCCTCGCCGTCGAGCATGGCGGCGACGATCTCGCCGTTGTCTGCGGTCGACTGCGAACGCACGACGACCCAGTCGCCGTCGCAGATGGCGGCGTCGATCATCGACTCGCCCGACACCTTGAGCATGAAGAGGTCGCCCTTGCCGACCAGCTGACGGGGGAGGGGGAAGATCTCCTCGACCTGCTGCTCGGCGGTGATGGGCACGCCCGCCGCGATCCGGCCCACGAGCGGGACGAGGGCGGCGTCGCCCACGGACGGGACGCTGTCGTCGAGGTTCTCGGCGGCGCTGCCGGGCAGGTCGATCAGCACCTCCATGGCGCGTGTCTTGCCGGCGTCGCGTCGCAGATAGCCGCTGAGCTCGAGCTGGTTCAGCTGATGGGTCACGCTCGAGAGCGACTTGAGGCCCACCGCGTCACCGATCTCTCGCATGCTCGGCGGGTACCCGTGCCGTGCGATCGACCGCTGGATCACCTCGAGGATGGCCAGCTGCTTGTCGCTCAGGCTCTTGCGTCGCCGCGTCTGCGGCTTCTCGCGACCGGTCGCGTCGCTCATGTCCGGCTCCTCTCCCGCCCGCTCCCGTCCTGCGAGGAGAGCATCGGTCTTCGAATGTCGGAGGCCCGTGGTGGGGTACTCGTGTCGAAACCGTATCCGGGTTCGAGCCTCGAACGGAACACCTTCACCGCGTGTCGCGTTCGAGGGAAAGAACGCCGCACGACCCCTTGACACAGTTAACGATCGAAGATAGCTTCGGTACAGAAGTTCGCATCCCCCGCTCCCGGCCGAGCGGCGGGTGCGAATCTCTCCCCAGAAGGAGGAGCAGAACATGACCGCGATCGCCATCACGATGCCCGCTCGCACGAGCACCGCCTTCGTCGGCGCTGCGCGGCCGACGCGCCTGCGTCTGACGGTGCGCGGCCGTCGAGCGCTCGCCTCGCTCGCGGCGCTGCCGGCGATCGTCGCCATCGCCGTCGCCATGGTCTCCGGCGGGGCGGCGCTGGCTTCGCGCGACGACGGCGCCTCCGCCGGTTCCTTCACGACCATCATCGTGTCGTCCGGCGACACGCTGTGGTCGATCGCCGAGGACGTCGCGCCCGGCGCCGACCCGCGCGACGTCGTCGATGAGATCGTCCGGCTCAACGCGCTCGAAGGCGTCTCGCTGCAGGCGGGGCAGAGCCTCGCCATCCCCGCCGAGTACGACGAGGGGCGCTGAGCGAGGCGTCCGCCTCGCGCCGACACATCCGGCGAGTCGCACGATCGGCGGCCCTACGATGGGAGAGGTGAGTCCACGTCTCGAAGACCTCCCCATACGCGACGACCTCCGCGGGATGACGCCCTACGGCGCCCCGCAGGCACCGCTCCCGGTCGCATTGAACGTCAATGAGAACACCCATCCCGTCCCGCAGGACGTGGCCGACGACATCATGGACTCCGTCGCGCGAGCGCTGCGTGACGTCAACCGCTATCCGGATCGCGAGTTCACTGCACTCCGCGAAGGCTTCGCGGACTATCTCGGGCACGGACTGACGCGCGAGCAGCTGTGGGCGGCGAACGGCTCGAACGAAGTGCTCCAGCACGTGCTGCAGGCGTTCGCCGGCCCGGGACGCACGGCCTTCGGCTTCGCGCCGACCTATTCGATGTATCCGCTGCTCACGCGCGCCACCGGCGCCGAGTGGATCGCCGGCTCGCGGTCGCCGGACTACACCGTCGACGCGTCGGATGCGGCATCCCAGGTCGCGGACGCCTCGCCCGACGTCGTCTTCCTGTGCGCCCCCAACAACCCCACCGGCACGCCGCTCGGGCTCGACGTGATCGAGGCGGTCTACGACGCGACGCCCGGCGTCGTCGTCGTCGACGAGGCGTACTTCGAGTTCGCCCCTCGTGAGGAGCGCTCGGCGCTCACCCTGCTGCCGGGCCGGGAACGCCTCGTTGTCTCGCGCACGATGAGCAAGGCGTTCGCGTTCGCCGGCGCCCGGGTCGGCTATCTCGCGGCGGACCCGTCGCTGATCGACGCACTGCGCCTGGTGCGGCTGCCGTACCACCTCAGCGCGCTCACGCAGGCTGCGGCATCCGCGGCCCTTCGTCACGCCCCCACGATGCTGCGCATGGTCGACGAGATCGTCGCCCAGCGCGATCGCATCACCGCGACCGTCGAAGCGCTCGGCTATGTCCCGCACGACTCCTGGACGAACTTCGTCCTGTTCGGGGGCGTCGCCGACCCGGCCGCGACGTGGCAGGCCCTGTACGACCGCGGCGTGCTCATCCGCGACGTCGGGATCCCGAATCACCTCCGTGTCACGGCGGGCACCGAGGACGAGACGACCGCGTTCCTCGATGCACTGGCCTCGGTAGAATCGAACGCATGAGCGCCGCCACGCGTACCGCCTCCCTCCGACGCTCCACGAGCGAGTCGACGGTCGAGCTCGAGCTCGACCTCGACGGCACCGGGCGCAGCCGCATCGACACCACGGTCCCGTTCTTCGACCACATGCTGACGGCGTTCGCGAAGCACTCGCTCACGGACCTCACCGTGCGTGCCTCGGGCGACACCGACATCGATGCGCACCACACCGTCGAGGACATCTCGATCGTGCTCGGCCAGGCGATCCGCGAGGCCCTCGGCGACAAGTCGGGCATCTCGCGATACGGCGATGCGCTCGTGCCGCTCGACGAGGCGCTCGCGCAGGCGGTCGTCGACATCAGCGGCCGCCCGTACCTGGTGCACGAGGGCGAGCCCGCAGGCTTCGAGTACCACCTCATCGGCGGACACTTCACCGGCTCCCTTGTGCGGCACACGTTCGAGGCGATCTCCTTCAATGCGGCGCTGACCGTTCACGTGCGCGTGATCTCGGGCCGCGATCCGCATCACATCGCCGAAGCGGAATACAAGGCTTTCGCGCGCGCCTTCCGCCAGGCGAAGGCCCTCGACCCGCTCGTCGAGGGCATCCCGAGCACGAAGGGCGCTCTGTGAGCTCTCAGCCCCTCGTGGCGGTCCTCGACTACGGATCCGGCAATGTGCACTCGGCCGTGAAGGCGCTGGCGGCGGCCGGCGCCGACGCTCGTCTGACCTCCGACCGCGACCTCGTGCTCCAGGCGGACGGCCTCGTCGTCCCGGGGGTCGGGGCGTTCCGCGCGGTCATGGAGTCGCTGAAGGCGGGCCGCGGCGATGAGCTCATCGGCCGTCGACTCGCCGGCGGTCGCCCGGTTCTCGGCATCTGCGTCGGCATGCAGGTGCTGTTCGAGCACGGCGTCGAGCGCGGGGTCGACACCGAGGGGCTCGGCGAGTGGCCGGGCGCGGTGACCGAGCTCGACGCGCCGGTGCTGCCGCACATGGGGTGGAACACGGTCGAGGCGGGCGCCGGGTCGCGCCTCTTCCGTGGCCTCGAGGACGAGCGCTTCTACTTCGTGCACTCGTTCGGTGCGCAGAAGTGGACGCTGGACGTGCAGCCGCCGTTCCCCGAGCCGACGCTCACGTGGTGCACGTACGGCCGGCCGTTCCTCGCGGCGGTCGAGAACGGCCCCCTGTCGGCGACGCAGTTCCATCCCGAGAAGTCGGGCGATGCGGGTATTCGGTTACTCGCGAATTGGATCGACGGGCTCGGCGGGGCTACCCTCTGAAACCGTGCCGTCTGCGGGAGCGACCTCCTTCCGAGACTTCCCCGCACGAGGAGCCATGAACGATTTCGCCTCTATGCCCGAGTTGATCCTGCTTCCGGCCGTCGATGTCGCCGACGGCAAGGCGGTGCGCCTGACCCAGGGAGAGGCGGGCACCGAGACGAGCTACGGCGACCCCGTCGACGCCGCGCTGGACTTCGCGCGCCAGGGTGCGCAGTGGATTCACCTCGTCGACCTCGACGCGGCGTTCGGACGCGGCAGCAACGCCGGGATCATGCGCAAGGTCATCAAGCAGGTGCGCGGCGTGCAGGTCGAGCTCTCGGGCGGCATCCGCGACGACCGCACGCTCGAGGCCGCCCTCGACAGTGGCGCGGCCCGCATCAATCTCGGCACCGCGGCGCTCGAGAACCCCGAGTGGGCCGCCGACGTCATCGGCCGGTACGGCGACGTGATCGCCGTCGGCCTCGACGTCCGCGGCACGACGCTCGCCGCGCGCGGCTGGACCCGCGAGGGCGGCGACCTGTGGACGGTCCTCGACCGTCTCGAGTCGGCCGGCTGCAGCCGCTACGTCGTCACCGACGTCACGAAGGACGGCACGCTGCAGGGACCGAACGTCGACCTCCTGCGCGAGATGACCTCGCGCACCCCGAAGCCCATCGTCGCCTCGGGCGGCGTCTCGAGCCTCGACGACATCGCCGCCCTCCGCGACCTGGTGCCGCTCGGCGTCGAGGGTGCGATCGTCGGCAAGGCGCTGTACGCCGGTGCGTTCACGCTCGCCGAGGCGCTGGATGTCGCCGGACACTGACCCGCACGACCACCACGGACCCCGCGCCGACTCGGCGGGGGTGCCGTGGGAGGGGCGCGGTTTCCACGCGAATCCGCACTCCGGTGACGACGGCTCGGCCGATCCGGCGCTGCTGGCGGCGCTGCAGTCCTTCCGCATCGGCTCGGGCGACCAGGTCGCCGTGGTCGAGGCCTACCGCTCCGCCCGTCTGCTGATCCCGCTGGTCGCCGAGAAGGGCGACGAGGGGATCGGCGCCCACGGGCTCGCGGTCGACAAGACGCAGGAGCTCTCGATCGTCACGGTGGCGGCCCCCGACGGACGTCGGGTGCTGCCGGTGTTCACGTCGGTGGAGGCGATGGGGCGGTGGGATGCCTCGGCCCGGCCGGTGCCCGCCGACGGCGTGCGCACCGCGGTGGCGGCATCCTCCGACGACACCGACCTCATCGTCATCGACCCCGGCTCGCCCACCGAGTTCATCCTCCGGCGCCCCGCGGTGTGGGCGCTCGCGCAGGGCCAGTCGTGGGAGCCGAGCTTCGCCTCGCCGGAGGTGTTCTCGGGTCTGCAGGAGAGCATCGGCGGCGAGCTGGCGGTGATCGACCTCTCCGTCGAGCCGGGCGACCCCGACGCCCGGCTGCGCGGACCCGAGCTCGTCGTGCGGCTCGAGCTCATCCACGGCCTCGAGCGCGACGAGCTCGACGCGGTGCTCGGGCGTCTCGCCTCGCGCTGGGCCGCGGACGACCGCATCGCCGTGCTCGTCGACTCGCTCACCGTCCAGCTCATCCGCGCCTGACTCCCTGCCCCGCCCCACCCTTGCGGGCTCGCCGGAGCCGGCGTGCTGTCACCGGCGTGCCGTAACTCCGCCTGCGCCGGGCCCCCGCCCGTGAGGTGCCGTGTCCCGGCGGGGAAGACGGCGCCGATGCCGGAGTCGAGGCGGAGTCACGGCACGCCGCACGTCTGTCGGGAGGCGGGAGCCCCGGCGGGCCGGGGCGGTCCCCGAAGCCCGCCCTTGCGGGCGCGGCGGAAGCGGCGGAGGATCGGCACCGCGGAGGTGGCGATGGACGAGGATCCGACGGCGAACGAGTACCGCCAGGTGCTGGAGGTGGCCCACCGGCATGCGCAGGCGTGGCTCGACGAGGTCGCCGAGCGCCCGGTGCGGCCCGAGCTCGACGTCGACGGCGTGCTCGCGCGGCTGCGCCGCGACCTGCCGGAAGACGGGATCGGGTCCGTCGAGGTGGTGGAGGAGCTGGTCGAGGCATCCGCTCCCGGTCTCATGGCCATGGGCTCCCCCCGGTTCTACGGCTTCGTCATCGGCGGGGCCTATCCGGCGGCGCTGGCCGCGGACTGGCTCGTGTCGGCGTGGGACCAGAACACGGGCTCGCGTCAGCCGACGCCTGCCACAGCCGCCGTCGAGGAGGTCGCCGCCGCCTGGCTCCTCGAACTGCTGGACCTGCCGCGGGGGAGCGGCGTGGGCTTCGCCACCGGCGCGACGAGCGCGAACCTGTCGTGCTTGGTGGCCGGACGCGACGCGGTGCTTCGGGCGCGCGGATTCGACCCGGTCGTCGATGTGCGACGCGCACCGCGCGTGCGCTTCCTCGCAGGAGGCGCCGTGCACACCAGCGTCGTGCTCGGCGGCCGCATCTCGGGCTTGGGAGCGCCGGAGACCGTCGGAGCCGACGAGCAGGGACGCATCGACGTCGAGGGGCTGCGGCGCGCCCTCGCCGCAGAGGATGCCCCCACGGTCGTGGCGCTCCAGGCGGGCGACGTGCACTCCGGAGCCTTCGACGACTTCGAGGCCGCCGTCGGCGTCGCGCACGAGGCGGGCGCATGGGTGCACGTCGACGGAGCCTTCGGCCTGTGGGCTGCGGCGAGTCCCCGGCTGCGGGGGCTGACCGCGGGTATGTCGGATGCCGACTCCTGGGCCACGGATGCGCACAAGACGCTCAACGTTCCCTACGACTGCGGGGTGGCAATCGTGCGCGACGAGGCGGCTATGACGGCGTCGCTGGGCGCCCATGCGGCCTACCTGCCGGCCGTCGCCAGCGTCTCCGACCCGTACGACCGGGTCCCCGAGCTCTCGCGTCGGGCGCGCGGCGTGCCGGTGTGGGCTGCGCTCCGCTCGCTGGGGCGGCGCGGCGTCGCCGACCTCGTCGACGGACTCGCAGACGCCGCGACGGCGCTCGCGGGCGGGTTCCGCGCGATCGACGGGCTCGAGGTCCTCAACGACGTCGTCTTCACGCAGGTCTGCCTGGCGTCCTCCGACGACGGGGCGACGGCGGCGCTGGGGGAGTGGCTGCGCGTCGAGGGCACCGTCTGGGCATCGTCGTCGCACTGGCAGGGTCGCACGGTGGTGCGCTTCGCGGTGAGCAACCGGGGGACGGATGCCGCAGCCGTGCGCCGCACGGTCGATGCGGTGGCCCGCGGCGCGGCCGCGGTGGGGATCGGCGGCTGAGCGGGCCCCCGGCAGCTGAGCGCGCCCGGGGTCAGGTGACCGGACCGGTCCACTTCTCGCCGGGCCCCTTGCCGATCGGGTCGGGGATCGTCGACGCCTCACGGAAGGCGAGCTGAAGCGAGCGCAGGCCGTCGCGCAGCGACCGCGCATGCATGTCGCTGATCTCTGGCGCTCCGGCGGTGATGAGCCCCGCGAGGGCGTTGATGAGCTTGCGCGCCTCGTCGAGATCGGTCTGCGTGGCGGGGTCGTCGGCCAGACCCACCTTGACCGCGGCGGCGCTCATGAGGTGCACGGCCGCGGTCGTGATGACCTCGACCGCGGGGACGTCGGCGATGTCGCGCGTGGCGGCGGACGCGGCGCGCTCCTGCTCCTCCCAGCGGGCGTGGCGGTCATCGTCGGAGGCCGGAATCGTGGTCACGCGTTTCTCTCTGCTAGACTTGTGCGGGCTCCGGCGCGTTCTGCACCGGACCGAAAGAGGATCACATCCCACCCGCGCTTGCCGTTCCAGGCTACCGGGTCACGCACTCCGCCCCGACCGCTCTGCGGAAGGGGTAGCCGCTCGCGAGCGGGAACCGGGTGCAGAAAGCCGGCGCTCGAGCGTCGTGCCGGGTGGAATGCGTCCTCTTCCGCCCGCGATGCACCCCGTGTCGCGGTGGCCATCACCCGCACGAAGGAGCTCCGCATCAGCGATCCCCGCACCAACGACCGCATCCGCGTCCCCGAGGTCCGCCTCGTCGGACCCGCGGGTGAGCAGGTCGGCGTCGTCCGCATCGAGGTGGCGCTGCGCCTGGCCCAGGAGGCCGACCTCGATCTCGTCGAGGTGGCCCCCAACTCGAAGCCCCCCGTGGTCAAGATCATGGACTACGGGAAGTTCAAGTACGAGGCTGCGCAGAAGGCCAAGGAAGCGCGTCGCAATCAGGCGAACACCGTCCTCAAGGAGGTCCGGTTCCGTCTGAAGATCGAAGCACACGACTACATCACCAAGCTCAAGCGCGCCGAGGGCTTCCTCCAGTCCGGCGACAAGGTCAAGGCCATGATCCTGTTCCGAGGCCGCGAGCAGTCGCGCCCCGAGCAGGGCGTGCGGCTTCTCCGCAAGTTCGCCGAGGACGTCGCCGAGTTCGGCACCGTGGAGTCCAACCCCACGATCGACGGCCGCAACATGGTGATGGTCGTGGCGCCGCACAAGAACAAGTCCGAGGTGAAGACCGAGCAGAACGCCCAGCGTGCTGCCAACAAGGAGGCTGCGCGCTCCGCGCGCAACGGCGCCCCCGCCGAGGGCGAGACCGAAGCCCCGTCCGAGCCGGCCACCGCCGAGTAGGACCCCACAGACTCCCGCGCCGCGGGACACCGACTCCCGCTGCGCGGGATGTGAAACGAAGGAAGAAGAGATGCCGAAGCAGAAGACCCACTCGGGTGCCAAGAAGCGCTTCAAGCTCACCGGTAAGGGAAAGCTGATGAAGCAGCAGGCGAACATGCGCCACAACCTCGAGGGCAAGTCGTCGCGCCGCACGCGTCGCCTCAACCAGGAGCAGGTCCTGGCCCCGGGTGACGCCAAGGTCGCCAAGAAGCTCCTCGGCCTCTGAGCGCCGACGCACGAATAGGAAACAGTAGAAATGGCTAGAGTCAAGCGGGCGGTAAACGCCCACAAGAAGCGTCGCGTCATCCTCGAGCGCGCCTCCGGTTACCGCGGGCAGCGTTCGCGCCTGTACCGCAAGGCGAAGGAGCAGGTCACCCACTCGCTCGTCTACGCGTACCGTGACCGTCGCAAGCGCAAGGGCGACTTCCGTCGTCTGTGGATCCAGCGCATCAACGCTGCGAGCCGCCAGAACGGCATCACGTACAACCGCTTCATCCAGGGCCTCGGCCTCGCGGGCGTGCAGGTCGACCGTCGCATGCTCGCCGAGCTCGCGGTGAACGAGCCCGCCACCTTCGCGTCGCTCGTCGAGACCGCCAAGAAGGCGCTGCCCGAGAACGTCAACGCTCCCAAGAGCGCCTGACACCTCCGTCAGTTCACGAAAGGGGCGTCCTCCTAGGGGAGGGCGCCCCTTTCGCGTGCCCGCGCGTCGTCTGCGCGGACGGCGCTCGACCCTAGACTGATGCTGTGCTCGAGAACCCTCGCTCTCCGCGCGTGCGCGCCGTCGCGAAGCTCACCAAGCGCAGTGCGCGCCAAGAGACCGGCCTGTTCCTCCTCGAGGGCCCGCAGGCGGCCCGTGAGGCGCTGTCCTACCGTCCCGAGACGCTCGTCGAGCTGTTCGCGACGCCGACGGCGATGGAGCGGCATCCCGATGTCCGCGACGCCGCCCGTGACGCGGGACTCGAGGTCGTCTTCACGACCGAGGCGGTCCTCGACGCGATGGCCGACACCGTCACCCCGCAGGGCATCGTCGCCGTCGCCCGGCAGTCGCCGACGTCCCTGCGCGAGGTGTTCGCTGCGTCGCCCCGACTCGTCGCCATCTGCGAGGAGGTGCGCGACCCGGGCAATCTCGGCACGATCATCAGAGCGGCGGATGCCGCGGGAGCGGATGCCGTCGTCCTCACCGGTCGCACGGTCGACCCCTACAACCCGAAGGTCGTGCGCGCCACGACCGGCTCGCTGTTCCACCTTCCCGTCGCGGTCGGCGTCGACCTGGAGACGGCGGTCGACAAGGCGCATGCCGCCGGGGTGCGGGTGATCGCGGCGGATGTCGGCGGGGGAGACTTCCTCGCGTCGCGCTCCCTCCTGGCGGAGCCCACGGCGTGGCTGTTCGGCAACGAGGCGCGCGGACTCGAGGATGACGCGCTGGCGCTGGCCGACCTATCGCTCCGGCTGCCGATCTACGGCGCGGCCGAGTCGCTCAACCTGGCGACCGCAGCGAGCGTGTGCCTCTACGAGACCGCGTTCGCTCAGCGCGCCGCCGTCTGATCGCCCGCTGTTCCGCCGCTGTTACAACACGGTAAAGACGCGGCGCGCTACTGGCAGAGCGGTCCTCGCCGGTTCTAGGGTTGCGCTATGACGACGCCCGATGACAGCGCGCCGAAGACGTCGAACATCAACGTCCGCCGCGGTGACCCCCTGGTCCAGATCACCGATGTCCAGAAGCACTACGGTGAGTTCCAGGCCCTGAAGGACATCGACCTGACGGTCAACCGCGGCGAGGTGGTCGTGGTGATCGGGCCGTCCGGCTCAGGGAAGTCGACCCTGTGCCGCACGATCAACCGGCTCGAGACCATCACGAGCGGCACGATCTCGATCGACGGCAAGGAGCTTCCCAAAGAGGGGAAGGAACTCGCCGCCCTGCGTGCGGATGTCGGCATGGTCTTCCAGTCGTTCAACCTCTTCTCGCACCTGACGATCCTCGACAACGTCACGCTCGGGCCGATCAAGGTCAAGGGCATGAAAAAGGCCGAGGCCGAGAAGGTCGGCACGCAGCTTCTCGACCGCGTCGGCGTCGGGCACCAGGCGGCGAAGCTGCCGGCACAGCTCTCCGGCGGCCAGCAGCAGCGCGTCGCGATCGCCCGCGCGCTGGCGATGCAGCCGAAGGTCATGCTCTTCGACGAGCCGACGAGCGCGCTCGACCCCGAGATGATCAACGAGGTGCTCGACGTCATGGTCGGCCTCGCGCAGGACGGGATGACGATGATCGTCGTCACGCACGAGATGGGATTCGCCCGCAAGGCCGCCGATCGCGTCGTGTTCATGGCCGACGGGCAGATCGTCGAGGAGTCCACCCCCGAGGACTTCTTCACCAAGCCGAAGAGCGACCGGGCGAAGGACTTCCTCTCGAAGCTGCTCACGCACTGACCCGGATCAGGCCGCGCATCCAGGGAGGGAAGCACAAGCACCACCAGACGCAGGATCACTCCGCACGACCCGAACGTCGGACATACGGAACCAGTACGCATACACAGCAACCAGGAGGAAACATGCGTAAATCACGGATCATCACGGGCATCGGCATCTCCGCCATCGCCCTGCTCGCGCTCACGGCGTGCAACAGCGGCACGCCCGGCGCGGACCCGAGCGAAGGCGGCGAGGGCGGCGGAGAGGAGACCGCCGCGCTGTGGGAGGTCGCCACCGACGTCTCGCTCGACGGCAGCCCGACCTTCGACGCCATGACCGAGCGCGACGGCGTGGTCGTCGGCGTCAAGAACGATCAGCCCGGACTCGGCTACGAGGACGCCACCACCGGTGAGCGGACCGGCTTCGACGTCGACATCGCGCGCTGGGTCGCGGCATCCCTCGGTTTCGACGAGGACCAGATCGAGTACGTCACGATTCCGTCGGCCAACCGCGAGCAGGCGCTCGTGAACGGCGACATCGACTACTACGTGGGCACCTACTCGATCACCGACACACGCAAGGAGCTGATCGACTTCGCCGGCCCGTACTTCCTCACGGGGCAGGGTCTGCTCGTCGCAGCCGACAACGAGGACATCAACGGCCCCGACGACCTCGAGGGCAAGATCGTCTGCTCGGTGACCGGTTCGACGCCGCTGCAGCGCATCCGCGACGAGTACAACCCGGGCGACACCGTCGAGTACGACACGTACTCGCAGTGCGTCGAGCAGCTGCTCGCGGGTTCGGTCGACGCCATCACGACCGACCAGGCCATCCTCGCCGGCTACGTGGCGCAGCGTCCTGACGAGCTCAAGATCGCGGGAGAGCCCTTCAGCGAGGAGCGCTACGGCATCGGTGTCGCCAAGGGCGACACCGTCATGGTCGACCACATCAACACGCTGCTGACAGATGGCGGCGACGTGTGGACCGCGCTCTTCGACGAGCACCTCGCACCCGCGGGCATCACGGGCACGCAGCCCGAGGTGGACGCGACGTCGTGACACGCGGTGGTGGCGGCGCCTGGAGGCGTCGCCACCACCCCGGGCGAACTGAAACGAGAGGAGTGGGCCGCTGAACGTCATCACCGACAACTGGGACGTCTGGGCCGAGGGTCTGGTCGGAACGCTGATCCTGTTCTTCGGAGGAGGGCTGCTGGCTCTCATCCTCGGGATCATCGTGGGTGCGATGCGGGTCTCGCCGATTCCCGTTGCGAGGACGATGGGCTCGCTCTACGTCAACACGATCCGCAACACTCCGCTCACTCTCGTGTTCTTCGCGTTCGCGTTCGCTCTTCCGCCCCTGCTCGGACTGCGCCTCACCGCTGATGTCTCGCTGACACTCGCAGTGTGCGCGCTCGGCATCTACACGGCCACCTATGTGGCGGAGACGATCCGCTCGGGCATCAACACCGTTCCGGTCGGTCAGGCCGAGGCGGCGCGTGCCATCGGCCTCCCGTTCGGGCAGGTGATGACACTCGTGGTCATGCCCCAGGCGTTCCGCTCCGTCATCCCGCCCATGATGAGCGTCTTCATCGCCCTCCTGAAGAACACGACAGTCGCCGCCGGGTTCGGCGTCGTGAACCTCGGCGCCGCGCGGAACTACCTGAGTGAGCGCGGCGCCAACCAGATGCTCGTCATCATCTGGGTCATGATCATCTTCGTCGTGCTCGTGCTCCTCCTCTCCTGGGCGCAGCGAGTGCTCGAGAACAAGTGGAGGGTCGCCCGATGAGCTCCGTCCTCTACGACGTCCCCGGACCTCGTGCGATCGTCCGCAACCGCATCCTCGGTGTCATCACGGTCGTCGTCGTCGCGTCGATCCTCGGCTTCTTCCTCTGGCGCCTCATCGTCACCGGCCAGTTCTCCGCAGAGAAGTGGCAGGCCTTCACGTATACGAACGTGTGGATCCAGATCGGGCTCGCCACCCTGCGCACGCTCGCCGCGTTCGCCGTCGCGGCGATCGGTGCACTCATCCTGGGTTTCGCGCTCGCTATCGGCCGCATGTCGGATCATGCGTGGATCCGGGTGCCGGTCGGAGCCGTCGTCGAGTTCCTGCGTGCCGTCCCCGTGCTCGTCTTCATGTTCCTGCTGTACTACGGACTCCCGGTCATCGGGGTGCGGATGCCGCCGTATTGGGCCGTCGTCATCGCCCTGATCGCCTACAACGGCTCGGTGCTCGCCGAAGTCATCCGGGCCGGCGTCGAGTCGCTCCCGCGCGGCCAGCAGGAAGCCGGCTACGCGATCGGACTGCGCAAGTCCGGCGTGATGCAGCTGGTGCTCCTGCCACAGGCCATCCGAGCCATGATGCCGGTGATCATCGCGCAGCTGGTCGTGACGCTGAAGGACACCGCACTCGGCTTCATCATCACGTACCCCGAGCTGCTCTTCTACGCGCGCTTCATCGGCTCGCAGTCCGAACTCGGGTCGCCGATCATCCCCGCCACGATGATCGTCGGCGCGATCTACATCGGGCTGTGCCTCATCCTGTCGTTCATCGCCAACACCGTCGAGAAGCGACTGCGCCGGTCTTCGTCCGGCGTGAGAATCGCGAACGCGGAGCAGCCGACGCAGGAGATCACCGACACCGAGCTCATCGTGACCCAGCGGGGCTCGGCCGCGTCCGACTCGAGCCGCCTCTGACGGCGGCTGGGCGAGGCATCCGCCCTCGGTAGACTCGGTTCTCGTGTCTGATGCTCACGAGATCACGCCCGAAGCGGTGGAGGCGGCCGTCCGGGCGGCTGTCGACGCCGTCGCCGCGGCGGGCGACACGGCCGCTCTGAAGGCCGCCCGCTCCGCCCACAGCGCCGAAGGATCGCCGCTCGCCCAGCTCAACGCGCAGTTGCGCAACGTGCCCGGCGACAAGAAGGCCGAGTTCGGCAAGCTCGTCGGGCAGGCGCGGGGTCGCGTGAACCAGGCGTTCGCGGCGCGCGAGAGCGAGCTCGCCGAGGCCGAGACCGCGGCTCGCCTCGAGGCGGAGCGCGTCGACATCACGGCGCTCGCCGCGCGGGCGCGCGTGGGGGCGCGGCATCCGATCTCCCTCCTGCAGGAGCAGGTGGCCGACATCTTCGTCGGCATGGGATGGGAGATCGCCGAAGGTCCCGAGCTCGAGCACGAGTGGTACAACTTCGACGCCCTGAACTTCGACGTCGACCACCCCGCGCGCCAGATGCAGGACACGTTCTTCGTCGACCCGGTCGATCGGCACCTGGTCATGCGCACGCACACGAGCCCGGTGCAGGTGCGCTCCATGCTCGAGCGCGACCTGCCGATCTACGTGCTGTGCCCCGGACGCGTCTACCGCACCGACGAGTTCGACGCGACGCACCTGCCGGTCTTCACCCAGTTCGAGGGTCTCGTCATCGACAAGGGCATCACGATGGCGCACCTCAAGGGCACCCTCGACCACGCTGCCAAGGTGCTCTTCGGACGCGAGGCGAAGACGCGATTCCGCGCCAACTACTTCCCGTTCACCGAGCCGTCGGCCGAGCTCGACCTGTGGCACCCCACCTTCAAGGGCGGGGCGCGC
The DNA here is from genome assembly GCF_054824025.1 of Microbacterium sp. HJ5. Lineage (NCBI taxonomy): Bacteria > Bacillati > Actinomycetota > Actinomycetes > Micrococcales > Microbacteriaceae > Microbacterium > Microbacterium sp. HJ5. The sequence continues at coordinate 20,417 of NZ_JSYE01000015.1, read as the reverse complement.
TGGATCGAGTGGGGCGGCTGCGGCATGGTCAACCCCAACGTGCTGCGCGCGGCGGGCATCGACCCGGAGGAGTACTCGGGCTTCGCGTTCGGCATGGGCATCGAGCGCACGCTCATGTTCCGCAGCGACGTCCAGGACATGCGCGACATGGCCGAGGGCGATGTCCGCTTCAGCGAGCAGTTCGGAATGGTGGTCTGATGCGCGTCCCGCTCTCATGGCTTCGTGAGTTCGTCGATCTTCCGGCGGATGCCGCGCCCGAGGACGTCCTCGAGGCACTCGTGCGCGTCGGCTTCGAAGAGGAGGACGTGCACCGCTTCGAGCTGCAGGGTCCGATCGTCGTCGGCGAGGTCGTCGAGTTCGTCGAGGAGCCGCAGTCCAACGGCAAGACGATCCGCTGGTGCCAGGTGCGCGTCGCCCCCGACGGCCAGACCGCGGCCGACGGCGGCGACGCCGTTCACGGCATCGTGTGCGGCGCCCGCAACTTCTTCGCCGGCGACAAGGTCGTCGTGACCCTGCCCGGCGCCGTGCTACCCGGGCCGTTCCCCATCGCTGCGCGCAAGACGTACGGTCACGTGTCCGACGGGATGATCGCCTCCGCCAAGGAGCTCGGCCTCGGCGACGAGCACAACGGCATCCTGCGGCTCGTCGAGCTGGGCATCGACGCGCCGGTCGGCACGGACGCCATCGCGCTGCTCGGCCTCGACGACGTCGCCGTCGACATCAACGTCACGCCCGACCGGGGCTACGCGCTTTCGGTCCGCGGCGTCGCGCGCGAGTACTCGCACGCGACGGGTGCGGCCTTCCGCGACCCCGCGGCGCGCGAGTGGGGCGAGGTCGCGCCCGGATCGGGCTTCGCGATCGCGGTCGACGACGCCGCGCCCATCCGCGGCCGGGTCGGGGCATCCGAGTTCGTCGCCCGCGTCGTGCGCGACGTCGACCCCACCAAGCCCACGCCCGCCTGGATGGTCGCGCGTCTCACTCTCGCCGGCATCCGGTCGCTCGGCATCCTCATCGACATCACGAACTACGTCATGATCGAGCTCGGCCAGCCCATCCACGGCTACGACCTCGACAAGCTCCAGGGCGGCATCACCGTGCGCCGGGCGACCCCGGGCGAGAAGCTCGAGACACTCGACGGCAAGGTGCGCACGCTCGATCCCGAAGACCTGCTGATCACCGACGAGTCCGGCCCCATCGGTCTCGCCGGCGTGATGGGCGGCGGCACCACCGAGATGAGCGGCACGACGCGCAACGTGCTCATCGAGGCGGCGACCTTCGACACCGTGTCGATCGCGCGCACGGCCCGACGGCACAAGCTGCCCAGCGAGGCTTCGCGCCGCTTCGAGCGCGGCGTCGACCCGCTCGTGCCCTTCGTGGCGGCCCGCCGCGTCTCGGAGCTCATGGTCGAGTACGCCGGCGGCACGAGCGACGAGGAGTTCGGCGGCGCGCTGTTCGCCGAGGTGTTCGTCGCGGGCATCGCGCTGCCCGCGGGGTTCGTGCAGGGGCTCATCGGCGTCGACTACACCGCAGGCCAGGTAGAGAGCGCCCTGCGCCTCATCGGCTGCGAGGTGGAGTCCGATGCCGACGGCTGGCACGTGATCCCGCCGACATGGCGCCCGGACCTCACCGACAAATGGACGCTCGCCGAGGAGGTCGCCCGCATCGAGGGGTACGACCGCATCCCGTCGATCCTCCCGACGCCCCCGTCGGGCCGGGGCCTCACCCCGGCGCAGCAGGGTCGGCGCCGCGTCTCGAACGCGCTCGCCGCGGCCGGATACGTCGAGACGCCGTCGTTCGCCTTCACGACCGACGAGCTCAACGACCTGCACGGCTCGGCGTCGGGCGAGAAGCTCCCCAGCATCAAGCTCGCCAACCCCCTCGACGGCCAGGCGCCGTTCCTGCGCCGCTCGCTCGTGCCCGGACTGCTCCAGGTCGCGCACCGCAACGTCGCGCGCGGCTTCACCGACCTCGCCCTGTTCGAGACCGGCGTCGTCTTCCTTTCGAAGTCCGGCGTCGCGTACGGCACGGCTCACGTGCCGCCGCTGGCGGTGCGACCGGATGCCGCGACCCTGGCCGAGCTCGACGCGTCGATCCCGCCGCAGCACCGGCACCTCGCCGTCCTCCTCGCCGGCAATCTCGTCGCCAAGCAGCACGGCGTCCAGCCCATCGCCGCCGACCTCGCCGATGCCCTCGATGCGGTGCGCGCCGTGGGCGCCGCGGCCGGCGTCGCGATCGATATCGCGCAGGGACAGCGTGCGGCGCTGCACCCCGGCCGCACCGGCGTTCTGTCGGTCGGCGGCACCGAGGTCGGCTATGTGGGCGAGCTGCTCCCGGCCGTGGCCGAGGCATCCGATCTTCCGGGCCGCGTGATCGTGGCCGAGCTGGATCTCGACCTCGTGCTGTCGCTGGCGGGCGAGAAGGTCGTCGCGGCGTCGCTGTCGGGCTACCCGGCCGCCACGCAGGACGTCTCGCTCGTGGTGGGCGCCGATGTGCCGGCCGCCGAGGTGCGCGAGGCGCTCGTGCAGGGTGCGGGCGAACTGCTCGAGTCTCTGCGACTGGTCGACGACTATCGGGGCCCGGGCGTCGCGGAGGGCACGAAGAGCCTCACGTTCGCGCTGCGCTTCCGCGGCGCCGATCGCACGCTGACCGCGGCGGAGGCCACCGAGGCCAAGCTCGCGGGGGTTGCGGCGGCCGCGGAGCGCTTCGGCGCGACGCTGCGCGAGTGACGGCGCTGCGTCAGTGACGGCGCTGCGTCAGTGATGGCGCTGCGCCAGTGACGGCGCTGCACGAGGAGACCGGCGGTGCCGGCGGCGCGCGCTGAGCCTCAGCGCGTGCCCCAGTTCCAGGCCGGCCGGTCGAGCAGGCCCTGACCGGCGATCAGCGTGCCGTCCTGGTGCGCTTCGAGCCGGTGCGTCACGGCGCCGATGCGCTCGAGCGGCGCGGACAGCCGTTGCGCGTGCGTCACGACGACCACCTGGGAGCGCGCGGACGCCGCGGTCACGAGCTCGGCGAGCGGTTCGAGCAGGTCGGGGTGCAGGCTCGCCTCAGGCTCGTTGAGCACGATGAGCGGCGCGGGGCGCGCGGGAAGCAGGGCGGCGCACAGCAGCAGGTAGCGGAGCGTGCCGTCGGAGAGCTCGCCGGTCTCGAGCGGGCGCAGCAGACCGGGCTGCCGCATCGTGAGCCGGAAGCGCCCGTCCGTCGCCTCGACTGCGACCTGCGCGCCGGGGAACGCCCCCGCCACCGCGGAGTCGAGGGCGCGGCCGTGCCCGGCGTCCTGGATCGTCGCCCACACCGCGGCGAGGTTCTCACCGCCGTGCGCGAGGGTGGGGGAGCGCGTACCGACCTGGGGCTGGCGTGCCGGTGCGTCGACGTCGACGCGGAAGTGGTCGTAGAACCGCCACCCGCCGAGCGTGCGGCGCAGAGCGAGCAGCTCGGGCGCGGTGTCGCCGTCGGCGAGGTCGGTGACGATGCTCTCGAACGGCGCCAGCTGCTGGTCGAGGGTCACCCACGATCCGTCGCGCACCCGGGTGACACCGCGCAGCCGGTCGATGAGGAGCGTCGCCGGCTTGGCGAGCGGGCCGGCGAAGACCTGCTCGCGCTTGAGCTCGGGGTCGCGTGCGAAGAGGCTGCGCTGATCGACCTGAGGGATCCCGAGGTCGACGAGGTAGCCGAGCTCGTCGGAGGCGAAGCCCAGGCGCACCGCGATCGGCCCCTTGCGCACGGTGCCCTGCGTGCCGCCGTGCTCGGGCCCCGCCCACAACAGGGACGACAGTCCGCCCTCGCGGGCCACCGACGCCACGAGCGAGCCGGTGGCGCTCGCCGCGAGCAGGCGCAGCGCGCGGTAGAGGTTCGACTTGCCCGAGCCGTTCGGGCCCGTCACGACGGTGAGGGGACCGAGCGGCAGCACGACGTCGCGGAGCGATCGGTAGCCCGAGACGGCGACGGTGGTCAGCACCCCGCCATCCTGGCAGGACCGCCGGACACCGCCGCGCGGGGTCCCGGTTCCCCGCACCGTCTGGTTGGGTGGACCCATGACCGACGTACTGGTGCTGGGCGGCACGGGCTGGCTGAGCGGCCGGATCGCCGAGAGGTGGGCCGACGCGGGGGCATCCGTCACGTGTCTCGCGCGGGGCGGGAGACCCGCGCCCTACGGCACGGCGCTCGTCACCGCCGACCGGAACGAGCCCGGGGCGTACGACGCGGTCGCCGGCCGGGACTGGGACGAGGTCGTCGACATCTCGTCGAACCCTGTCCACGTCGCCGCCGCGGTGGAGGCGCTGGGCGGGCGCGCGAAGCACTGGACGTACATCTCGACGGTGTCGGTGTACGCGGCGAACGACGAGCCCGGGGCCGATGAGAGCGCCGAGCTCCTCGCCCCGGCGGGGCCCGACGAGGAGGACTACGGCCGTGCGAAGGGGCGGGCCGAGGCATCCGTCCGCTCCGTCCTGGGCTTCCGCGCCGCAATCGTGCGACCCGGCCTGATCGTCGGACCCGGAGATCCGACCGACCGCTTCGGCTACTGGGTGAGCCGCTTCGCCCTCGCGGGCGACGAGGATGTACTCGTGCCGGATGCAGCGGACCGCGGCGCCCAGGTGATCGACGTCGACGATCTCGGCGACTTCGTCCACGCGGTGGGCCGCGAGCGCTGGACGGGCGTCGCGAACGCGGTCGGCGATCCGGCATCGCTCGACGGCCTGCTGGCCCAGGCGCGCGATATCGCCGGGCACACCGGAGCGACGCGGCAGGCCGACGACGCCTGGCTCGAGGCGCACGACGTGGCGTACTGGATGGGTCCGCGCTCGCTGCCGCTGTGGCTGCCCGCGAGCATGCCGGGGTTCTGGACGCGCTCGAATGCCGCGTACCGGCTGCTCGGAGGCCGGCTGCGTCCGCTCGGCGAGACGCTCCGGCGCACGCTCGACGACGAGCGCGAGCGCGGGCTCGATCGCGAACGTCGCTCCGGGCTGTCGCGCGCCGGCGAGCGGGAGCTGCTGGCCGAGCTCGCGTAGCGCGCCGACGCACCGATTTGCGGATGCCGCGACCCGGCGGCTATCGTCGCGGCATGCCTTCGGCGACCCAGGGACCCGCCACGCTCGCTCCGAGCACCGCTCCCGCGCGCCGACGCCGTCTGGGCCAGCGCCGACTCTAGGCGACCCTGCGAGAGGTCCTGTCATGGACCCGTGCGGGCGTCGCCGTCTCCGGCCCCGCACCCAGACTCTAAGGTGGAATCCATGACATATTCGGTCGCCGTCTCCGGCGCATCCGGCTATGCGGGCGGCGAGATCCTGCGGATCCTCGCCGCGCATCCCGACGTCGAGATCCGCACCGTGACCGCGCACTCCAACGCGGGACAGCCGCTCATCCAGCACCAGCCGCACCTGCGGTCGCTCGCCCACCTCACGCTGCAGGAGACGACCCCCGAGATCCTCGCCGGGCATGACGTCGTCTTCCTCGCCCTCCCCCACGGGCAGTCGGGCCAGTACACCGACGCCCTCGGTGACACCGCGCTCGTGATCGACGCGGGCGCCGATCACCGGCTCGAGTCCGCCGCCGACTGGGACACCTTCTACGGCGGCGACTTCCACGACCCCTGGGTCTACGGCGTGCCCGAGCTCGCCGTCGCCGGCGCGAAGCAGCGCGAACGGCTCGTCGGGGCCTCCCGGATCGCCGCGCCCGGCTGCAACGCGTCGACCGTCTCGCTCTCGCTGGCGCCGGGCGTCGCGGCGGGCGTCATCGACGCGTCCGACATCGTGACGGTGCTCGCCGTCGGCCCGTCCGGCGCCGGGAAGGCACTCAAGCCGAACCTGCTGGCGAGCGAGATCCTCGGCTCCGCCAATCCCTACGCGGTGGGCGGGACGCACCGGCACATCCCCGAGATCCGGCAGGCGCTGGCCGCCGCGGGCGCCTCCGCCGAGACCATCCGCATCTCGTTCACGCCGGTGCTCGTGCCGATGGCGCGCGGGATCCTCGCCACGTCGACGGCGCCCATCGCGGGCGAGGCGACGGATGCCGAGATCCGCGACGCATGGGAGGCGGCGTACGGCGACGAGACGTTCGTGCAGCTGCTCCCGGCGGGGGACTTCCCCCGCACCGCCGACGTGCTGGGCGCCAATACGGCGCTCATGGGCCTCGCGATCGATCGCGCCGCGAACCGCGTGGTGGTCGTGACGGCGGTCGACAACCTCGTCAAGGGCACTGCCGGCGCCGCCGTGCAGTCCATGAACATCGCGCTGGGCCTCGCCGAGGGCACCGCGCTGAGCGTCAACGGGGTCGCCCCGTGACCGGCGCGCACCAGATCCAGAAGAGGAGTGTCGCGTCGTGAGCGTCACCGCACCCCAGGGCTTCGAGGCGGCCGGCGTCGCGGTCGGCCTGAAGTCCACCGGAAGACCCGATGTGGCCGTGGTCGTCAACCGCGGACCGCTCAAGGTCGGCGCGGCGGTGTTCACGTCCAACCGTGCCAAGGCGAACCCGATCATCTGGTCGCAGCAGGTCGTGCAGGACGGCGTGGTCGAGGCGATCGTGCTGAACTCCGGCGGAGCCAACTGCTTCACCGGGTCCTTCGGCTTCCAGACGACCCACCAGACGGCCGAGAAGGCCGCGGAACTGCTCGGCGTGAGCGCCGGCGACGTCCTCGTCTGCTCGACGGGTCTCATCGGCACCGGCGACGAGGTCTTCCGCGCCAAGGTGCTGGCGGGCACAGAGCAGGGGATCGCCGAGCTGTCGGCCGACGGCGGGGAGGCGGCATCCCTCGCCATCATGACGACCGACTCCCGCCCCAAGCGGTCGGTCGTGAGCCGTGACGGCTGGTCGATCGGCGGCATGGCGAAGGGGGCGGGGATGCTCGCGCCCGGCCTCGCGACGATGCTCGTGGTCATCACGACCGACGCCGTGCTCGACGCGGCGCAGGCGGACGCCGCGCTGCGCACCGCGACGGGCCGCACGTTCGACCGGCTCGACTCCGACGGCTGCATGTCGACCAACGACCAGGTGACGCTCCTCGTGAGCGGAGCCTCGGGCGTCGCGCCCGACCTCGAGGAGTTCGCCGCGGCGCTCGCCGAGGTGAGCGCCGATCTCGCGAAGCAGCTGCAGGGAGACGCCGAGGGCGCGAGCCACGACATCACGATCGAGGTGCGGGGTGCGGCATCCGAGGAGGAGGCCGTCGAGGTCGGCCGTTCGGTGGCCCGCAACAACCTCTTCAAGGCGGCGATCTTCGGAAACGACCCCAACTGGGGGCGCGTGCTCGCCGCCATCGGCACGACCGACGCCGAGTTCGACCCGTACGACGTCGACGTGTGGATGAACGGCGTGCGGGTGTGCTCGCAGGGCGGCCCCGACGCGCCGCGTGAGGACGTCGATCTCACGCCGCGTGCGACCGACCTGGTCATCGACCTGAAGGTCGGCGACGCGACGGCGACGATCCTCACCAACGACCTCACGCACGACTACGTCCACGAGAACAGCGCATACAGCTCATGACCGAGATCCAGGACACCGATCCGAACGAGGCGAGCGTCAAGGCGGCGACGCTCATCGAGTCGCTCCCGTGGCTGCAGCGCTTCAGCGACCAGGTCGTCGTCATCAAGTACGGCGGCAACGCCATGGTGTCCGACGAGCTGCAGGACGCCTTCGCCGCCGACATCGCGTACCTCCGCTACGTCGGGGTGAAGCCGGTCGTCGTGCACGGCGGCGGACCGCAGATCTCGTCGATGCTCGACCGGCTCGCGATCCCGAGCGAGTTCAAGGGCGGTTACCGCGTCACCTCCACGGAGGCGATCTCGGTGGTGCGCATGGTGCTGACCGGCCAGATCAACCCGCAGCTCGTCGCGAAGATCAACGCCCACGGCCCGCACGCCGCGGGGCTGAGCGGTGAGGATGCGGGGCTCTTCGGCGGCCGGCGCCGCGGGGTGGTCATCGAGGGTGTCGAGCATGACCTCGGCCGGGTCGGCGATGTCGTCGAGGTCGACCCGCAACCCGTCCTCGACCAGCTCGCCGCGGGCCGCATCCCCGTCGTGTCGAGCATCGCGCCCGACCTCGACCACCCGGGGCACTCGCTCAACGTGAACGCCGACGCCGCGGCATCCGCTCTCGCGGTCGCCCTCGGTGCGGCCAAGCTCGTCGTCCTCACGGACGTCGCGGGCCTCTACGCCGACTGGCCGAACCGCGACTCGCTCGTGTCGCACCTGACCTCGACCGAGCTGAAGGCGATGCTGCCCTCGCTCGAGTCCGGCATGATCCCGAAGATGCAGGCGTGCCTCGAGGCCGTCGAGGGCGGCGTCGAGACCGCCGCGATCATCGACGGACGCGTGCCGCACTCGGTGCTCGTGGAGATCTTCACCAGCAAGGGAATCGGAACAGAGGTGGTCCTCGGATGACGTGGCAGGATGATGCGGGGCGCGACCTCGTACGCAGTTTCGGTCCGCGGCTGGCGATGTTCGTCCGCGGTGAGGGCTCGTACCTGTGGGATGCCGACGGCAAGCGCCACCTGGACTTCCTGGCCGGCATCGCGGTCGACTCCCTCGGGCACGCGCATCCGGTGTTCGTCGAGGCGCTCGCGACCCAGGCAGCCACGCTCGCGCACGTGTCGAACTACTTCGCCACTCCGCCGCAGCTCGAGCTCGCGTCGCGGCTCAAGCGGCTCGCCGGCACGGGCGACGCCGGACGCGTGTACTTCGGGAACTCGGGCGCCGAGGCCAACGAGGCCGCCTTCAAGCTCGCGCGTCTGCACGGAGGCGCCGGGCGTCCGCGGATCCTCGCGCTCAAGGACGCGTTCCACGGCCGCACGATGGGCACGCTCGCGCTCACGGGCAAGCCCTACATGCAGGAGCCGTTCCTGCCGATGACGCCGGGTGTCGAGTTCATCGACTCGACCGTCGAGGCGCTCGAGGCGGCGATCGACGACCGCGTCGCGGCACTGTTCGTCGAGCCGGTCAAGGGCGAGGCCGGTGTGATCGACCTGCCCGACGGCTATCTCGAGGCGGCGCGCGAGCTCACCGAGCGCCACGGCGCCCTCCTGATCGTCGACGAGATCCAGACCGGTGCGGGGCGCACGGGGGAGTGGTTCGCCTTCCAGCACGCCGGCATCACCCCCGACGCGATCACCGTCGCGAAGGGCATCGGCGGCGGGTTCCCGATCGGGGCGCTCATCACCTTCGGCGCGGCGAGCGAGCTGTTCTACCCCGGCACGCACGGCTCGACGTTCGGCGGCAACGCGCTCGGCACCGCCGTCGCAGGCGCCGTGCTCGGCGAGATCGAGCGGGCGTCGCTCGTCGCCAATGCGGCCGAGCGCGGCGCGCAGCTGCGCGCGGCCATCGGCGCGATCGACTCCGAACTCGTCGGGGAGGTACGCGGCCGGGGCCTGCTGCTCGGCGTCGCGCTCACGCACCCGGTCGCCAAGGCGGTGGTCGCCGCGGCGCAGGAGCACGGCCTCGTGATCAACGCTCCGAACGACGACACCATCCGGCTCGTCCCCGCGCTCACCATCGGCGACGTCGAGGTCGACGAGTTCATCGACCTGTTCACCGCGTCGCTGCGCACCGTGGAGGACGCCCTGCTGCTCGAGACCCCGACGGAGGTCCCCGCGTGACCCGCCACCTGCTGCGAGACGACGACCTGACCCAGGCGGAACAGGACGAGATCCTCGACCTCGCCATCGCCCTCAAGAAGGACCGCTGGAAGCTGAAGACGCTCGAGGGGCCGCAGACCGTCGCGGTGATCTTCGACAAGTCCTCCACCCGCACTCGCGTCTCGTTCGCGGTCGGCATCGCCGATCTCGGCGGCTCGCCGCTCATCATCTCGACGGCGAACAGCCAGCTCGGCGGCAAGGAGACGCCGTCCGACACGGCACGCGTGCTCGAGCGCCAGGTCGCCGCGATCGTGTGGCGCACGTACGCGCAGGCCGGCCTCGAAGAGATGGCGGCCGGCACGCGGGTGCCCGTCATCAACGCGCTGAGCGACGACTTCCACCCGTGTCAGCTGCTCGCCGACCTGCTCACCATCAAGGAGCACAAGGGCGACCTCGCCGGGCTCACGCTCGCCTTCTTCGGCGACGGCATGTCGAACATGGCGCACTCGTACGTGCTGGCCGGCGTCACCGCCGGCATGCACGTGCGGGTGGCCTCACCCGAGGACTACGCCCCGCGCGACGACGTGATCGCCGACGCCGACCGCCGCGCTGCCGAGACGGGCGGCTCCGTCACGCTGTACACCGATGCGAACGAGGCGGCCGCGGGCGCGGACGTCATCGTCACCGACACGTGGGTGTCGATGGGCAAGGAGGAGGAGAAGCTCGCGCGGCTGCGCGACCTCGGCGGCTACAAGGTCACCGAAGAGCTCATGGGCCTCGCCAAGGACGACGCGATCTTCATCCACTGCCTTCCCGCCGACCGTGGCTACGAGGTCGACGCGTCGGTGATCGACGGGCCGCAGAGCGTCGTGTGGGACGAGGCGGAGAACCGGCTGCACGCCCAGAAGGCGCTCCTCGTGTGGCTCCTCCGTCAGGACTGACCGCGGATCCCGGTCGTTGAGCGAGCGACGCGCGACGATGCCCGCCGACTCCGTCGGAGGGACGTGGCTCGCGTCGCGCTGGGCGCGGCTCACGGGGCCGCAGCGCATCGCGGGCGTCGACCTCGCCCGTGGCCTCGCGGTGCTCGGCATGTTCTCGGCACACCTGCTGTGGATCGACGATCCCTTCTCGTGGACGGATGCCTCGACCTGGGTCGCCGTCGTGGAGGGCCGGTCGTCGATCCTCTTCGCGACGCTGGCCGGGGTGTCGATCGGCCTCGCCACGGGTGGGGCGGCGCCGCCGGCCCGAGGCGATGCGCTCACGACCGCTCGGCTGCGCCTCGTGGTGCGCGCGGTGCTCCTCTGGGTCATCGGGGCGCTGCTCATCCTCACCGGCGTGCCGGTGTACGTGATCCTCCCGGCCTATGCGCTCCTGTTCCTCCTCGCCGTGCCGCTGATACCGCTCGACGCGCGCACGCTTCTTCCTCTCGCTGCCGCGCTCGCGGTGGTCATGCCCGTGCTCCAGGTCGCGCTCGACGATCTGCCGGTGTGGGGGTCCGCGTCGGGCGAGGCCCTCTCCCGCGTCGTCGGCTGGCACTATCCGTTCCCGACGTGGATCGCGTTCCTCGTCGCGGGCCTCGGCGTCGCGCGGGCCGGCATCCTCCGCACCCGGGTGCAGGTGTGGATGCTGGTCGCCGGATCGGCGCTCGCCGCACTCGGCTATGGAGCGGATGCCGCGTCCGGCGCCGTTCGGGACGCCGAGCGCTCGAGCTACCTGGGCGCGCTCTGGACGGCGCGGCCCCACTCGTCGGGACTGCTGGAGGTCGTCGGCTCGGGCGGCTTCGCGCTCGCGGTGATCGCGGCGTGCCTGCTCGCCTGCCGGACCGTCCTCGTGTGGGCCGTGCTGCCCCTGCGGGCGGTCGGCGCGATGCCTCTCACGGCATACGTGGGTCAGCTCGTCGTCTGGGCGGTCGTCGCGACGGCCGTTCTCGGGGCTGCCGGCGACCTGGCGGGCTTCCGCGATCTCACTCCCTTCTGGCCGTTCGCCCTCTCGACGGTCGTCCTGTGCACGGGGTGGGCGCTGCTCGTGGGGCGCGGGCCCCTGGAGTGGGTCGTCGACCGATCGTCGCGGCTGGTGGCCCTCGCGGTGCTGAAGTGGGACGCCTCGGCGCCGTCGCGCTGAGCGGGCGACGGATGCCGCCGCCCGACGCACGGCCGAAACCCCGCGCGGGCCGTCGGTAGGCTGGTCCGGTGAGCGACAGCAAGGGCGACGGGACCAACGAGGGCGCACTCTGGGGCGCCCGTTTCGCGACGGGGCCGTCCCCCGAACTCGCCGAGCTGAGCCGCTCGACGCATTTCGACTGGGATCTCGCTCTCTACGACATCGCGGGCTCGCACGCGCACGCGAAGGCGCTCGCGGCGGCGGGCTACCTCACCGCCGATGAGGAGAGCGCGATGCACGCGGGCCTCGACACGCTCGCCCGATCGGTCGTCGACGGGACGCTCCTCCCCGCCGAGAGCGACGAAGACGTGCACGGCGCGCTCGAGCAGGCGCTGATCCGCGTCGTCGGGCCCGAGCTGGGGGGCAAGCTCCGCGCGGGCCGCAGCCGCAACGACCAGATCGCCACGCTCGTGCGCATGTACCTGCTCGATCACTCGCGCACCATCGCGCGCGACATCCTCCGCCTGGTCGACGCGCTCGTCGCGCAGGCCGAGGCGCACCCCGCCGCGGTGATGCCGGGGCGCACGCACCTGCAGCACGCGCAGCCGGTGCTGCTCGCGCATCACCTGCAGGCCCACGCCTGGCCGCTCGTGCGCGACCTCGAGCGACTGCGGGACTGGTCGGCGCGTGCGGCCGTCTCGCCCTACGGCGGCGGCGCGCTCGCCGGGTCGACGCTCGGGCTCGACCCCCAGCTGGTCGCCCGAGAGCTCGGTCTCGCGCGACCCGCCGAGAACTCCCTCGACGGCACGTCGTCGCGCGACGTGGTCGCGGAGTTCGCGTTCATCACGGCGATGATCGGCATCGACGTCTCGCGGCTGGCGGAGGAGATCATCCTCTGGAACACGCGCGAGTTCCGCTTCGTCACGCTCGACGACGGCTACTCGACGGGCTCCAGCATCATGCCGCAGAAGAAGAACCCCGACATCGCCGAGCTGGCGCGCGGCAAGTCAGGCCGTCTCCTCGGCAACCTGACCGGGCTGCTCGCGACGCTCAAGGCCCTGCCGCTCGCGTACAACCGCGACCTGCAGGAGGACAAGGAGCCGGTCTTCGACTCCGTCCGGACCCTCGAGACCCTGCTCCCGGCATTCGCCGGCATGATCGCGACCCTGCGGTTCCACACCGACCGCATGGCGGAGCTCGCCCCACAGGGATTCTCCCTCGCGACCGACGTGGCCGAGTGGCTCGTCAAGCGCGGCGTGCCCTTCCGCGACGCCCACGAGATCTCCGGCCACCTCGTCCGCGTGTGCGAGGAGGAGGGCATCGAGCTGCACGAGGTGAGCGCTGCGCAGCTCGCCGAAGTGTCGCCTCTGCTCACCGAGGACGTGCGGGAGGTGCTCACGGTCGAGGGCTCGGTCGCAAGCCGCACCGGTGCGGGCGGCACCGCGCCGGTGAGGGTGGCGGAGCAGCGCGCGGAACTCGTCGAGCGAATCCAGGCGGCCGCGCACGCGCTCGGCCTCTGAGCCGGATCAGCGGCCGAAGGGCCGCTGTCGGTGCCGCGTGATCCCGCGGCGCGGCCTCACCAGATCGCCAGCCGCACGAGGCCGCCCACGACGCACGCCCACAGCAGGCTCGCCAGGGTGCCGATGATGAATCGCTCCCGCGCCTCGGCGGCTGCCAGCTCCGAGAACCGGCCGATGCCCTTGATCGCGACGACGACGGCGATCGCCTCCGGGAACCCGACGACGATCGCGATGGCGACGCCCAGGCGCTCCAGGTAGCCGATCGTCGTGCCGCCGCGCAGCACCTCGCGCGCGGGGGCGTCTTCGGCGACGAGGCCGGGCACGGTCACCGGGCGCAGCATGATGCCGCCGTTGTCGCCCTCGGGTACGCGTCCGTGCGTGGCGACCTCGAGCACACGGCGTGTCACCGGGCTGCCGCCCGCGGCCGCCAGTGCGGTGCCGAGGAGGGCGATCACCACCGCGACGACGGTGGGGACGTTCACGGGGACGACCACGACCACGAAGAGCGCGAGGACGACGAGGCCTCCGGCGACGAGGAGGGGGATCTCGCGGGGCCTCTTCGTGCTGAGCACGACCAGCACGAGGGCGGCGCCCAGTGCGACGAACAGGAACAGCGACATGGCCGCGGCCATGAGCACGTCTGGGGGGACGACCATGTCGCTCAGTCTGGCACGCGCCTCCGACCGTCGAAGGCTGCGACGGCCGTGCCTCTGGCGATATCGGCGTGGGCGGCGTACGGTGTCGGCAGGGGAGAACGGCGGGATGGGCCGTGCCGTGCGTCGTGGGGACGCAGCGGAGGCACGAGCTCAGGCCGTTCTGACGTTCCGCCGCCCGCGGTGGGACGCACAGGGGAACTGGGGGAAGGACGTGTCACGCACACGGGGGATGCGCGCGTGCGCGCTGGGAGCATCTGTCGCGCTCATCACGGCGGCCGGACTCGCCGTCGCGCTGCCGGCGGCTGCCGAGGGCAGTCCGCGCACCGGGCCGGTGCTCGCCGACGTCGAGCCCGCGACCGCTTCCGCGGGGATCTACCGGATCCCCTTCGAGGCGGGAACAGGGGTCACGGTCGCCCAGATCCGCAGCGGGAGCGCGGTCTACGCGATCACGCCGGACGCGGGCGCCGACGTCGTGGCGGCGGCAGCCGGCTGGATCCGCGCCGTCGCCGAGCAGGGAGCGCCGGGGGGAGGCTTCGTGTGGATCGAGCATCCGAACGGGGAGTTCACGCGCTACGCGGGTCTCGCCGCGACGGTCGAGGCCCGGGCCGAGGGGGACTGGATCGACGCGGGTGACATCCTCGGATCCGCCCCGGCAGCCGGCGGAGGCGCCGTGCTGTGGGAGGTCGCTGCGCCCGCCGTGGACGGGCTTCCGCTTGCGTGGAGCGCCGACGACGGCGCGGTCGAGAACGGCATCCGCTTCGCGCCGCTCGTCTGCGGCGTCCCCGGCGCAGACCTGGTGGGCGATCACATCGCGGCGGCCTGCGATCACGCGCCGCCCACGGCGTCGCTCGGCGCCGGGCCGCTCGTCGTGGACGAGGGACAGTCTGTGACGCTCGACGCGCGCGGGAGCATCGATCCCGACGGCGAGCCCCTCACGTACCGGTGGGAGACCGCTGCCGCCGATCTCGCCCCGGTAGCGCAGCCCGTGCTCACGGTCGCCGACGACTTCACCGGCCCGGTGACGCTCCATGTTCACGACCGGATCGAGCAGGTGACGGATGACGCGACCGTCGAGCTGGTCGTGCGCAACGTGCCGCCTGCCGTCGAGGTCGTCCCGCTGCCCTCCGACGAGGGCGGGATCGGGCGCATCCGCGCCACGGTGACCGATCCCGGCGACGACACCCTCGCCGCCCAGATCGACTGGGGCGATGGGGGTGCGCCGCAGGCCGTCACGATCGCCGAGCTCGCCGCGGGGGTCGATCATGCCTACGGCGACGACGGCGCGTTCCCCGTGACCGTCACGGTCACCGACGACGACGGGGGAGTGGGCGCGCACGCCGTGGCGCTCGAGATGACGAACGTCGCACCGGCGGTGACGCTCGAGGTGGGTGGCGTGCGCGAGTTCCCGGGCGGGGTCTTCGCCGTGGTGCCTGCGGGCGGGACGCTGCGCGCATCGGCCACGGCGACCGACCCCGGCAGCGACGATCTCGTCTTCGCCTGGTCGGGCGGGAAGGAGTTCCTCGCCCCTGTCGTCCGCGGGTCGGTGGATCCCCCGTTGAGCCCGTCGGGGACCTCGCCCGTGCGGGCGTCCCACGAGGCGGTCCAGGTGTTCACCGAGCCGGGCGTCGACATCCTGCGCGTGGCCGTGCGCGACGACGACGGCGGAACGACGGATGCCGCGGTGCGGGTCATCGTGACGGCTGCGGCCTCGTCGCCCGCCGGCACCGCCTGGTGGGTGCATGAACTCGCCGGCACGGGCCGCTCCGAGCTCTCGCCCGCGCTGGTCGCGCGCTACCTCGACACGGTCCAGGCGGTGTCGCAGGTGTTCTCGGAGAGCACGCCGGCCGCGACGCCGGCGGACGCGATCGCCGTCCTCGCCGCACGTGACGACGACGCACGCGCGGCGGCGCGGGCCGAGCTGCTGTGCGCCTGGCTCGCATTCGCGGGCGGATCCGTGGCGCCGGATGCCGTGATCACGCGCTCGTCGGGCGCGGAGGTCGCCTTCCTCGACCTCATGGCCGACGCCGAGGCATCCGTCGACTCGGCTCTCACGAGCGATGGGAAGCTCGCGGAGATCGCCGACGACCTCAGTCGCGCGATGACGGCTCTCGGCTGAGCGCCCCGTCGAGGCGGGCGAGCACGCGCTCGATCGCGGGGACGGCGGCTTCTTCGGTGCGCAGGCCCGCATTGCGCACGCGGAGGCTGACGGCGGCCTCTGTGATCTTGAGGCGGGCGGCGGCGTCGCGCTGGTTCAGTCCGCCGGCGAGGAGATCGTGGACCTCCCAGCCTTCGGGGGTGCGGCGATCCCGCAGCTCGATGAGCAGTCGCAGGAGGGCTTCGGCGTCCGCCCCCTCCTCGCCTGCGGTCAGCGCCACGCGCGTCGCGGCACGCTTGGCGCGGTCGACGGCATCCCGAGCGTGGACGAACGCGGGCCCGCGCGCCGCGCGGACGTTCGCCGGCAGCGGCTCCTCGACGGGGCCCACGCCGATGCCGACGCTCCAGGCCCGTGACCGCGTGAGGTGGAGGACCACCTCGAGCAGAGCCTGCGCCCCGGGGACGGCCAGCTGGATCTCGTCGCCGGCGGTGCGTTCGGGGGCGAGCGCGAGACGTGGTCCTGCCAGTGCCGACACCGCGGCCAGGCCGGACGGCACGAGGTCGTCGCTCACCCGGCTGTCGCGCTGGTCTGCGGTGACGACGAACATCACCCACCTCCTTGAGTCTGCAGGCTGAACTATCCGAAGTTTAGCCTAAACGCTTGAACAACATAAGCCCTCAGGCTGAATCTTGCGAACTTCAGCCTGCAGGCTGAAGTGCCCGATGTTCGCAGTGCCGTCGTCCTACGGCGTGGCGGGGCGCGAGATCGCCGCGGCCTGAGTCGAGGCCAGCTCGCCGCGGTACCACGCGAGCTTGTCGGCGAGCTTCGCCTGCTGCGCGAGCAGTGCATCGAGTTCGCGCTGCACCGCGGACGCATGCTCCTCGAGCAGCGCCACCCGGTCGGGGAGCGTGGTCTCGTCCCGGCACAGCTCGCCGTAGCGCCGCAGCTTCTCGATCGGCATCCCCGTCTCGCGGAGGCACTTGAGGAAGCCCAGGGTGCCGAGATCTGCCTCGCTGAACGAGCGATGGCCTCCCGCCGTCCGGGCGACGGGAGGCAGGATGCCCTCCCGCTCGTAGTAGCGCAGGGTGTCGAGCGAGAATCCGGAGATCTCGGCAGCCTCCGCAGGGGTATAGGTCGCCATGTCCTCAGGATAGGGCTTGACCTGGAGCGAACTCCAGGTTGCACAGTGGATCCATGACCACTGCCACCACCGCCCCCGCTTCCGCCCTCGTCCTCGGGGCGATGATGTTCGGCACCGCCGTCGACGAGGACACCTCCTTCGCGCTCCTGGACCGCTTCGTCGAGCGCGGCGGTGTCTGGATCGACACGGCCGATTGCTACGCCTTCTGGGCGAGCGACGACGGCCGGGGCGGCGCGAGCGAGCGCGTCCTCGGACGCTGGTTCGCCGCGCGCCCCGGAGTGCGCGAGCGTGTGAAGATCGCCACCAAGGTCGGCGCCGAGCCCCTGTGGGCGGGCTCGTTCCCCGCACGGCGGGCCGGTCTCTCGGAGCGCGCCGTGCGCGAGGCCTTCTCCGGCAGCCTGGACCGCCTCGGTCTCGACGCCGTCGACCTGCTGTGGCTGCACATGGAAGACCGCGCGACCCCGATCGAGGAGACCGTCGACGCGCTCGCTGAGCTCACCGCCACGGGCGCCGTCGCGCGGGTGGGGGCATCCAACCACCCCGCGTGGCGCGTCGAGCGCGCCCGCGCGCACGCCCGGCTCCTCGGCTCGACCCCGATCGACGTGCTGCAGCACAACAGCACCTACCTGCGCCCCCGGCCGGGCACCAACCCGACGAATCACGCGTTCGGAGTGCTGAGCGACGAGCAGCGCGACTACGCCGTCACGCACGGCCTCGAGGTGTGGGCGTACACGCCGCTCCTGTCGGGCGCCTACGACAACCCGGCGAAGCCGATCCCGGACATCTACGACCACCCCGGCAACGCCGCACGTCTCGCGGTGCTGGACGAGGTGGCGACCGAGCTGGGCGCCTCGCGCGGGCAGACCGTGCTCGCGTGGCACGTCGCACGCGGCATCCGCCCGATGCTCGGCGGCAGCAAGCCCGAGCAGCTCGACGCCGCGCTCGACGCGGTGCGGCTCCCGCTCTCGTCGGAGCAGCTGGCACGCCTCGAGGAGGCAGTCTGAGCGAGCGGATGCCTCGTCCCGCGGGGCTGCGCGCGGGACGGGGCATCCGCTCGCCGCTGATAGCCTGAAGCGCGTGTCGAACAGCCCCGTGAGCGCGACCGCGCCCGCCAACGACCCGTCGTTCGAGAACGTCTGGGACGAACTGGTGTGGCGCGGACTCGTGCATGTGTCCACCGATCAGGAGGCGCTGCGCGCCCTTCTCGCGGGCGACCCGATCACGTACTACTGCGGCTTCGACCCGACGGCACCGAGCCTGCACCTGGGCAATCTCGTGCAGCTGCTCACCATGCGCCGCCTGCAGCTCGCGGGCCACAAGCCGCTCGGCCTCGTCGGCGGTTCGACGGGGCTCGTCGGAGACCCGCGCCCGACGGCCGAGCGCACGCTCAACGAGCGCGAGACCGTCGAGGAATGGGTCGGGTACCTGCGGGCCCAGGTCGAGCGCTTCCTGAGCTTCGAGGGCGTCAACGCCGCGCGCATCGTCAACAATCTCGACTGGACCGCGCCGATGAGCGCGATCGACTTCCTTCGCGAGATCGGCAAGCACTACCGCGTGGGCACGATGCTCAAGAAGGACGCGGTCGCCGCGCGTCTGAACTCCGAGGCGGGCATCAGCTACACCGAGTTCAGCTACCAGATCCTGCAGGGCATGGACTACCTCGAGCTGTACCGCCAGTACGGGTGCGTGCTGCAGACCGGCGGCAGCGACCAGTGGGGCAACCTCACCAGCGGCACGGATCTGATCCACCGCGTCGAGGGCGTCCATGTGCACGCCATCGGCACGCCGCTCATCACCAACAGCGACGGCACGAAGTTCGGCAAGAGCGAGGGCAACGCCATCTGGCTGGATGCCGCGATGTGCAGCCCGTACCGGATGTACCAGTTCTGGCTCAACACCGACGACGCCGACGTGGTGTCGCGCCTGAAGGTCTTCACGTTCCTGACGCGCGACGAGATCGAGGAGTACGAGCGGCTGGTCGCCGGCGAGCCGTTCCGGCGCGAGGCGCAGAAGCGGCTCGCGCGAGAGGTCACCGCCTTCGTGCACGGGACGGATGCCACGGCCGCCGTGATCGCGGCATCCGACGCCCTGTTCGGTCAAGGCGACCTCACCGCGCTCGACGCGGCGACCCTGCGCGAGGCGCTCGACGAACTGCCGAACGCGACGGTCGCCCCGGGGACGGGGGTCGTGCAGGCGCTCGTCGACACGGGGCTCGTCAGCAGCCTGTCGGAGGGCCGGCGCGCGGTCGCCCAGGGCGGTGTGTCGCTCGACGGCGTCAAGGTCGACGACGAGGCCGCCGCGGTGACCGGCTCGCTTCCCGGCGGGGTGTCGGTGCTGCGGCGGGGCAAGAAGACGCTCGCCGGCGTGTTCGTCACCGGCTGAGTCCGGCCGGGCATGCCGTTCACGCCGAGCCACGCGGTCGTCGCGCTGCCCTTCATCCGCACGCCGCTCGTCCCGGCCGCGATCGCGGTCGGCGCCATGACGCCCGACCTGCCGCTCTTCGTGCGCGGCGTGCCGCTGCACTACGGCATGACGCACGACCTTCTCTGGCTCCCGGTCACGGCGGTGGTCGCCCTCGGACTGCTGCTCTTGTGGCGGTCGGTGCTGCGTCCTGCTGTGCGCGAGCTGTCGCCGCGTTGGCTGGCCGCCCGCCTGTCGCCGCAGTGGGATCGCGGGGCCGCCGGGGCGGCGCGCGACACCCTCGCGATCACGGCCGCGCGCGAGCCGGGGAGCCCGCAGCGGTGGCGCGTCAGCGCGAGCGGACTGCTGCTCCTCGTGGGCTCGCTCCTCATCGGCGTGGTCAGCCACATCGCGTGGGACCTGTTCACGCACGAAGGCCGCTGGGGCGTCGCGCTATTCCCTGCGTTGAGCGAGCAGTGGGGACCCCTTCTCGGCTACAAGTGGCTGCAGCACGGTTCGAGCGCGCTCGGTCTCGTGATCATCGGCGTCTGGGCCGCGCTGCGGCTGCGGCGAGCGGATGCCGCGCCCGTCGTCGAGCGCATCCTTCCGGTGTGGGTGCGCTGGGCGTGGTGGCTGTCGCTGCCGGCGGTTCTCGCGGGCGCGTGGCTCGTGGGCCTCGCCGCGTTCGGTCCGCTCGACGACGAGCTCACCGTCGCGCACCTCGCCTACCGGGTGCTCCCACCGGCGTGCGCGCTGTGGGCGCTCGTCACCGTCGGCATGTGTCTCGCGGTGCAGACGCTGCGCGCCACTCGTCCGGTGCGGTCGGGGGAGCGCGCCGGACGTCCCTGAACCGGACGGGCGGCCGGAACCGCGTTGACCTGGGGTTCTTCCGACGAGGTCGTGCCGCTCGGCGCGAGCGACACGCCCGGGATGTCGTGTCGATTCG
>NZ_JSYE01000062.1:0-298 GCF_054824025.1 Microbacterium sp. HJ5 | reverse complement strand
ATCGGATGCCGCATCCACCGCCTCGACGAGCTCGTTGACGCCCCACGTGTTCACCTGCACGCCGAAGCGGATCTCGGCCTCGGTCTTGTCGCCCTCGGTGACCGCGACGTAGCGCATGTTGTCGCCGAAGCGGGCGAGCTTCAGGGTGCGGGCCGCGGTCCATCCGGCCGCGGCGCGCTCCCAGTCCTCGATCTGAGACACGACAGCCGGGTTGGAGACGTGACCGACGACGGTCTTGCGCGCCACTCTCAGGCGGGTCTGGATGTAGCCGAACTCGCGGTCGCCGTGCGCGGCCTGG